>JAMLHE010000007.1 GCA_023957315.1 Candidatus Kapaibacterium sp. | reverse complement strand
AAAACATAGCCCATGAATTCATTCGTGGGTGAAGATAAGTTGACGTTTGTAGATGTGATTAATTCATCCGATGACTCAGAGTCATCAGATGAATGTAGGATCTCTACCTCGTGGTTTGTACTATATTCGTATCGGTAATCGGACGCAGATATTTGTGAAAGAATGATTTCTATGATTTTGTTTTCCTCCCGTCAGTTGTAACACCTGACGGGACGATAAAAAAAATGGAGATGAATAAACTTTCATCTCCATTTTTTTTTGCTTTTAATAAAACCTACTTCCTAAACTTCGAGATAAACTCTTCAACTTCGGGGATGCCGCCTTGATAGACAAGATAGCCGTTTGATGGCTCTCTATCAGTGGTTTCGCCGTTGATTGGGTCTAACATAATTTCTTTTACTTTTTCCAAATCCGAAGTCTGCCCCAAAGCCCAACAAAGTTTCATGTAGGCAACTTCGGGAAGCATGTTTGCAGTAGGAACAACACCGAGGTCCATCATTTCACGACCGGTTTCGTAAACGTACATTTGGACATAGCCCCAAAGCGTTTGAACGGTCATGTAAACTGCGACACCTTTATCTTTAGCTCTTTTCAGCGCAGGATAAAGCGGCTTGTTGACGTGACCAAGCCCGGTTCCGGCTATCACAATGCCTTTATATCCCGAATCAATCATCGAATCAATCATATCGGGCATCATATTGGGATAATAATAGACCATGCCCACTCTTTCTTCAAAATATGGAGCTAGAATGAAATTGTTGTCAGTTCTGCGGCGCTTGTAATCTTGTCTGAGCGGAGAAATTTTATTTCTGTCAATCATTGCCAAGGGAATATCGCCAATCGTGCGGAAAGTTGAGCGATATGATGAGTGCATTTTACGAACTCGAGTTCCGCGATGCAGTAATCCGTAGGAATCCGACGTAGGACCGAACATACAAACCATAACTTCAGCAATATCGCTTTCTCCGGCTGCTTTGACAGCATGAATCAAATTCAATGCAGCATCCGATGAGGGTCTGTCCGACGAACGTTGCGAACCAACCATGACAATCGGCACAGGTGAATTTTGAATCATGAATGATAAAATAGCTGCAGTGTGGTGCATTGTGTCAGTGCCATGACCGATTACGATGCCTTTGACGCCCTTTTCAATTTCTTTGGCGATTGCATTTGCAGTGCCAATCCATTGTTCGGGACCCATATTTTCGGAGAATACTCCGTAAAGTTTTTCAGTTTCTAAGTTGCAATAGTCAGCTAATTCAGGGACGGAACCGTAAAGTTCGCCCGGTGAAAATGCCGGAATAACAGCCCCGGTACGATAATCCAAACGACTTGCAATAGTACCGCCGGTGCCAAAAAGCTTGACACGTGGTTTGCCTTTGTCATATGGAAACGCCTTTTCAGGAATTTTGTAATTTGCAACTTTGCGACCTTTGATTACAATTGAGGAAATCTTATCGGCTCTGATACCAATATTGTAACCTGTTGCCATTTTCAGAACTAAGTGCAATTTATCTGCGGTTTCGGAGCGTGGCAAAATTATACCCGAATATTTTGAACCTTCGGAGGTTTCGACATCAATGTCGCTCCAAACGAAAGCACCCCATTTCTTCATTACATCGAGCGTAATGCTGCTGTATCCTTTGAATAATTCCTTATCTTCCATTACTCATCTCCGAATTTAATATACTTGAAACCATTTCGCTAATCATCTTTCCTTCCACTCTGCCTCTTAAATCGTCCATTATTATACCCATCACGATTTCGTATTTTTTCTCGGGGTTGATTAATGTTATATGATTGATTTGCTTCATTGCCATTCCTACGCGAATATTGATTTCTTCATCAGTGCATGGGCTCGGCAATTTTGATTCATCAATTTCGCCGTTACGCAAAAACATATCTAAGGCTATCAATACAGCATCTTTTAAAATTTTTCCTGATGAATATAATTTGAATACTTTTTCAAACTCATCGTGAGTCAATTTTTCGATTGGCAATCCACGTCTGCGTAATCTTTTTGGATATTGGATAATCGCAGTGGCAACAAAAACGGGGTCCAAGTTGAAAGGTTCTGCAATCAGCAACTCGAAAGAAGGTGCAAATCTTGAAACAGCCAATTCTTCGAGCAAGTCATCGGGAACGCCGAGCTTTGTATATTTTTGAGTACGAATCCAAATTTGCTCGGGCGCTCTGGCACGAATAAGTTTCTTTCTTTCATCGGTAATTGGCTTCGGCGGCAAATCGGTATCGGGATACATTCTTTCGGGTCCGGGTAAAATCCTTTCAAAACCGTTTGTTCCGTCCTGATATGCTTGACGCGTTTCAGAAGGTATGCCAATTGTAGCTTCGCGGGCACGAATGATAATTTCGTTTGCTCCCATTAGTGCATCAGCGTCATCGCCCCAAACTAATATCAGAGCATCATCAGCAGTTACGTTCATAAATTTCTTGAGTGCTACCCATTCTGCCGATGCGAGTGTTTCGCTGATATTATCCGAATGGATAATGTTTGGCAATGTAGTCAGGCACGCAATTACGCGAACTCTATCCGAAATTTCTTTCGAGAAATAAGTATCAGTTTGGGTTTGCCATTTGAGATAACCGGCAAAACCGTCAAGTTTGACACAATTTACCTTGAAACCATTTTGAATAGCATCGGCAATAGGTTTGAAGTGAGTTTTCTTAATGATTTTTGTCACATCTTCGAAATTTGCTTTGAATGTTTCCGGTGTGATGCCTTTATTTGCAAGCGACTGCCTCATTCTGAGCAAATTCCATTGTCTCATAGCTTCGTTATATGTCAGAAGTGGAATTCGTTTAATACTCGGAACACCTTTGATTTCTATACGTGTACCGCCTGTTACGCTGACGTTTACGTCTTCGCGTCCGGCGCCCACACCTGTACGAACTCTGCCTGTTGAACGAACTAATCTGCGAAGAATTTGATTTACTTCAGCCACTTCCTGAGGTGTTTTCATCTCGGGGTAAGTGACGGTTTCAATCAAGGGCATGCCCAATCTATCAGTCAAATAGACCCTTCTATGCCCTACGTCGCTTGTTTCACGGCACGAATCTTCTTCGATTGACATTTGAATTATATTGATATATCTGTCTTTATATGGTATCCTACCGCCCACACTTGTGATTGCAGTACGTTGAAAGCCCGTCGGGATACTTCCGTCCAAGTATTGCTTACGTGCAATGTGGAGCTCGTCCACAATATATGCATCGTAGAGCATACCAACTTCAATCGCAATATCAAGCGCTTGCTCGTTAATCTGAAACGGCGGAGTGTCGTCCATTTCGTAGGTACACACTGTATCATAATGGATACGATATATAATATCCTTTTTGGTTTTAAATTCCATCAATGCAGTACCGTCATACTCGCCAAGCTCCGACAAAGTAGGACGCATATGCCGAAGGATTTCGGCATTGTATGATTTTTGATATTTGCCTGCCGGACAACGACAAAACAATTTCTGGTCTGTCAGTAATTGTTGATGTACTTCGAGCCCGGACATGAAACCTACGCGAGCGTAGTCTTCGGGGGTCATCTCATCAAAGGGTTTAAATTCAAAATCGTACATATCACCCTCGTTATTCATATAGTCATTATAAATATATAAGTGTCAAAATATAGAAAAGCAAAATTACGAAATTTTTGCCATATTTATGACATTTTAGTCATTTTAATCAAAATTCATATGAATTATGACATATTTTCATAGTTTATGCGTGCTTAATATTTAGTTTATTGTTATCTAAATCACTTTATATTTAATTATTTTCAACTTTTTTGTGAATTTTATATTATTTTTCTTGCATAGTACAATTTTATTTGTTAATTTTACATGAACGATAAGGAATATTGTAAAAAAGTTCTTATAAATTTGAAAAAGGTGTAGGATATGAACAAAATCCATCTCTTTATTATTGCTCTAACAACAGTCTTTCTGTTTATAGCAAGTTGCTCTGACGACGGACCGTCGGACAACAACAACAACAACAATCAAAGTGTAGCATCTTGCGAAGGATGCCACACTAATTACGCTCATCTCAAGGCTGTAGCAAAGCCATATGTTGACCCGGGTGGTGGTGGATGCGGTGGCGATGTCCCTCACATTGAAGTATATGACGCTGTATATCTTGGTGGTTCGGGATTTGAAGAATACAAAAAATCAGAACATTACAAGATTGCTTGTACTGATTGCCACAACGGTGTTGACAAAACTGACGACAAAGTCGTGGCACACGGTGGTAACTTCATTGCCAAACCATCACAACATGCGCAGGAAAAATGTGCTTCATGCCATTCAGACATCGTTGCAGGGCATACTAACAGCTTGCACCAACAAGGATGGGGGCAAAAACGAAAAGTTACCATGCGTTCCGGATTGAGCGGTGCGCATGAATTCTCCAAATTATCCTTCGAAATGCAACAAGGCTACGGAAAGAATTGTGCTACTTGCCATGCAAGTTGCGGTGATTGCCACGTCAATCGTCCTCATGCATCAGGTGGTGGACTATTGGACGGACACAATTTCAGCAAAGAACCCGACATGCTCAACACATGTATTGCTTGCCACAAAACTCGTGGCGGTCACGCATTTTTGGGTGTAGCACCGGGCACAAAACCAGATGTTCATCAAACAAAAGGAATGACTTGCACAAGTTGCCATAGCCAAGAAGAAATTCATGGCGACGGTACAATTGTAGAACATCGCTATGCATACTCAAAACTACCCGCATGTACAGATTGCCACACAGGTATCGAGAAAAAAAATATGTACCATACCTTGCATTGGGATACATTTAATTGTCAAAGCTGCCATTCGCAAAAATATAATAGTTGCGGCAGTTGTCACGTTGGAGGCGAGGGCGTCAGAATCACATCATACCAAGACTTCAAAATTGCTATGAACCCTATACCCGATACTAAACCATACAAATTTGCACTTGTTAGAAGAACGCCGGGAGCACCTGATACATTCGAGAAATTCGGCACACCAAACTACTCCAACTTTGATGTGTTCCCGACATACAATTACACAACTCCTCACAACATATTGCGTTGGACTGAAGTCACTCAAGTTGCTGCAGGCAAAAGTTGTGGCGATAATTGTCACATTATAAAAGAAGATGGCAAATTCCGCAATAAGAAATTATACCTCTTCGAAGAGGATTTGTTAGAATGGGAAATTAAAGCAACTAAACCCATAACTGTTGACGGCAAATTGCCCGCAAGTTGGGAAGTTCAGTAATAGTATATAATTATCTTTTTTTTTAAATTACAAGGAGTAAAAACCATGTTGAACAGATTTTCAAAATTCTTTGCTATTTTATTAGCAATCGTATTCGTCGTTTCATGTTCCGATGATGACACAACAACAACGCCAACGATAAACGAAGGCGAATTGATGATTAAGTATATCGAAGCAAACGGCGACTATGTGAACACATATCTACCTGCATTAATCACTGCAAGTGATTTGCATACGCTAAACCAAACAGGTAAAGCTTATATCATTGACATCCGTGCAAAAGTAGATTACGACTTAGGTCACATCAAAAATGCTGTTAACGTAGCATTGGCAGACGTACTTACTCATATCAAAACAATTGACATGACTAAATATGACAAAGTCGCTTTAGTATGCTATACAGGACAATCAGCAGGCTTTGCAACTTCATTGATGAGATTTTTGGGTTATGACAAAGTATTCGACCTGAAATTCGGTATGAGCTCATGGCACAATGACTTCGCAGGAAAATGGAAAGGTGCGATTGGTAATTCATATGCAACACAATTCGTGAATACACCAAGCCCTGCAAAACCTGCAAAAGGCAAATTGCCCGTACTTAATACAGGCAAAAAAACCGGCAAAGAAATCTTAGAAGCACGCGTTGAAGCATTGCTCGCAGAAGGTTTCGGTCCCGCCGGCATCACTGCTCAAGCCACTTTCCAAGATTTGAACAAATATTTCATAGCAAACTATTGGACTGAAGCACAATATCTCGACCCGGGACATATACCCGGAGCAATCCAATACACTCCAAAACAAAGCTTGAAATATTCAGAGGACTTGACAACATTGCCAACAGACAAACCAGTCATCATCTATTGCCACACAGGAACACAAAGCTCGATGCTTGCTGCATTCCTCAGACTTCTGGGCTACGATGCAAAATCATTGCTCTTTGGTGCTAATTCCATGATTTACGACAAAATGGTTGAAAAGAAACTCAGCATCTGGAAAGATTCAGAAATCATTGGTTTAGATTACGAAAAATAAGAATCTTCACAATTCTCTACAAGCTATCCGATTTGAAAGAGTCGGATAGCTTTTTTTTTTCATTTAAACCCAAATATCAAAAGAAGCTTTGATGAAATCGTCCATTTCGGCTTTTGTTTCACTGCCATCACCATATGTGAAAGTTGAAGTGATGTGCTTCCACTCATCTTTGGTCAATCCGTATAAATCGCGAGCAATTAGCACTTCGATTTCTGCTCGAAGTAATGTTGGGGCATCACTTTCGTGAATCAATATGCCAAGTTCCTCTCTCAGTTCTTCAAATTCCATTTTTCCGCTTGACAAATATAATAGCTTGAAGGCAAGTTCGGACAAACGTTTATTAACACTCTCACCGGCTTCTGCAATTGGCATTTCATAAATAAAGTGCATATTTAGATTTGCTGAAATTTTATTTCTCACATAATAATTTAACGTCAATGAGTTTAATATTGCCATAATATTAATTATGTCATTGATATTAGTTTGATTAGTAACAATATTATTTCCGTCAACTTGGTTATTAATATTAATCACATGTATGAGTGAATTTCCAATAAACACATTTTTTGGGATGATTGAACAAATCAAAGTACGCTCGTCTGTAGAACGTCCTATAGCACGATAAGCAAGCCTGTAAGTTTGATAGTCAAGTTTGAAATTTTCTCCATAATCAAGTGTGTCAATCTCTTGTGCAGAAAGTTTATTTTCGGATTTAATCCGATGAAGCACTTTACGTAAAAGTATATCACAGGCAGCTTCTTCGTCAATAAAATATCGAGGGATAGAATAATTGGCGTTATATTGATGAATCATTTTGCCCTCGTAAAGCCTCAGAAATTTTCTGCCCTTAGCAATTTTCAAATCATCCAAAGAGTTGAATAAGTTACTGTCATTTGTCATGTGAAATTCGCTTCTTAATTTTATATTAGTATCCAACATTTTTTTGTGGTCACTCAAAATCTTGCTGCAAATTTCATAATCTTTATCGGATTTGAATTCCATAATGGAAATATTAGTCGGAGAGAATTGTTTTATTTTCTCTATATCGTAGTATATAAAATCGTCATTATATAAATCATTCGGGTTATGCAAATAAAATTTTGCTTTGAATTTGTAATTACTACTTTCTAGCTTAGTTTTACGGGCATATACAACAGAGTATTTAAATTGTGGATGTACTTCCGGAAATAGTTTTGTTTTGTTCCTTTTACCAAGCTCTTGATAACCTTTATTTTCGAAAGAAGAAAGTTCCATCAGTTTGTTATCTTCGATTAACAGCTTACGTAGCATATTTGCACCTTCATCAATTTGGAAGCCGGAAGGCACAAGCAAACAATACAAAGCATCATCCTTGATAATTTGGAAATCTCTTTCCATAAAGAATTTGTAAAAATTCGGGTCGCCGGAACTTTGGTGAGAGTATTTTGAATAAAGGTACTGAGTGTATTTCTTGTAATTGTCGGTATATGAATTCCATTTTACTTTAAATTCAGCATCAGTATTGATTTTCAAATCGAACCATTTGTTAAATTTAAGGACATCCATTTCAAATTTACCTTGTTTCGCAAACTCCTTTTTCACGGGTTTAATAGCTTCCCAAGGCGGATTGCTGATAATTCCGTCAAAACCGCGTTGAGATTTCGGTAATGGATTGCCATGCTTATCAAAAAAGCAGAAGAAGTATTCGAGCGGAAAAAATAATGCATCGGCGAAATCTGATTCCTCTTTCAATTTATTACGAATAATATCTTTAATGCTATTCACATTTTCAAGCAATGCAGGATTGAAAACATCATATAGATAACTATTTCGGATAAGATGCAATTCGATAATTTCGTCTTTGAAATTCTCAGAAATTATTTGAATCTGCAAATCAAAATCAATATCGGATAAAGAATCCCCTTTTATGAAATTCATTCCCAGATTTGGTAAAATATGTTCTTTTTCTTCAGGTAAATATCTGAAATTGTAAATTTGTGGATTGAGTTTAACAGCTTCCTTCCACATATTAGTTTTTGCAGTATCAATCGCTCTTTCATCTTTATCGGCACCAAAAATGTGTCTGATTATAATCTTGGAAATAAGAAAAAGTTCGTTGCCGGTTATAAAATCCATATCCTGACGGAATTGGTCAACAATTCTAACATTTATGGGCGTACTCGCCAGTTTTTTGCTATCAAATTGACTCGCCCATTCAGTAGAATCTTTCAACCGCTCATAATGAGTATATATTCTCCTTAAAACCTTTATCAAAAAGCTTCCACTGCCCGATGTGCTGTCAATAATTTTGATAGAAGTGATTTTATCAGTCAACGAGTGAACAAGATTTTCATCTAAGTTGCTTTTTTTCAATTCGGCAATAAGTTCATTCACAGGTTGCTCAAAAAGTGAATCCACAATCATATCAGCCATATAGACAGTAATTGAAGCCGGAGTATAGTAAATTCCTTCATCTTTTCGATTTTCGGCTATCCATGTTTCATAAGCTTTACCGAAAATGTCTTCGTTAATTTTTCTATAATTATAATGAACCAAACCCTTGCCAAAAGTGCTTGACCATCTATCTAAACCAAGAATTAGTTCGAATACTTTTCGGAAAGTGGTTAAGTTAGATTTGTTTTTGTCAACATAATCCCAAAAATAATGGTCAAAAAGTTCGGTATTATAGAAATCTTGAAAAAATTTCTCAATAACATTGAAAAAATTAGAAAATACTTGTTGATTTCCCTTAACGCCCCATCTATCTACCATTTTTTCAAATTCATCTTGAATAAAGCGATATGGAATTAAACCGTAATCCTCAAGAGTTTTAATGAAAATGAATTTATTCAAGAAGAGCACAACAACTTCTTCATGAGAAAAATTCGCATTGCCTAACATCTTGACATAACTAAATTCGGAGTACCATTTTTTTAAATCATTAAAAAATGCCGTGTCCAAATCATGCGTATATTCATCATCTTCCCTTCGCCGAAGGACATCCCACATATTTCCTGTATTAATGTAATCATCAATCAAATCAACAAAAGTAGTACTCGAAAAAGGTTCGAACTTGATTAGAGCGTTACGATTGAAAATATAAACATGCTCGACATTTGTTAAAATCACATATTCAACATTACGTTTGCTGAGGTAATTTTTAATCTGATTCTCATGTTTTCTGTAATTGAAATCAAATCGAGTTAGAGCATTTTTGGAATCTTTATAAGAAAACAGCGGTTTAAGTTCGATACATATGGGATTACCTGTACCTCTATCATGCAAAATAAAATCAATAAATCGCCCTTCGATATTGACTTCCGGTTTAACTTCACCTTCAAAAATATTTTTCATAAATTCGTAAAACAGCTGTCCTGTTGCAGTTTCCGATTTTACTTTACTTCTCAAGGAAGCAATATAATCATTGATTGGTTCAAAGTCAAATTGAACCGAACTTACAGTGTCATAAGGAATAATTTCCTGTTTGAAAAAGTCGCTAATTGATTTTAAAATTTCCTGTTTTGTCATAATTTCAAGTTTTTTATAAATAATTAATCAAAAAATGCTGTTAACCTACTCCCACTCGATGGTGCCGGGTGGTTTGCTGGTGATGTCGTAAACGACGCGGTTGATGCCACGCACTTCGTTGATGATGCGGTTGCTCATGCGGGCAAGCACTTCGTAGGGCATCGGGTACCAATCTGCAGTCATGCCGTCCACGCTGGTTACGGCGCGAAGTACGGCGGTGTTCTCGTAGGTGCGCTCGTCACCCATTACGCCGACCGATTTCACGGGCAGCAAGACGGCGAATGCTTGCCAGATTTCGTCGTAAAGCCCGGCAGTGCGGATTTCGTCGAGATAGATTTCGTCGGCTTTTTGGAGGGTTACGATTTTATCTTTGGTGATGTCGCCCAAAATTCGGATGCCGAGTCCGGGACCCGGGAATGGGTGACGATTCACGAACCATTCGGGCACTCCGAGCTCGCGACCGACGGCACGCACTTCATCTTTGAACAGCTCGCGAAATGGTTCGATGATTTTGAGATTCATTTTTTCGGGCAGCCCGCCAACGTTGTGGTGGGATTTGATTGTTGCCGATGGACCTTTTACGGAGACTGACTCGATGACATCGGGGTAAAGTGTGCCTTGGGCGAGCCATTTCGCATCGTTGAATTTTGTGGCTTCCACTTCGAAAACTTCGATGAATTTGTTGCCGATGATTTTGCGCTTCTTTTCGGGGTCGCTAACGCCGCTGAGTGCATCGAGGAAGAGCTTCTCGGCGTCTATGATGTCAACGGAAATATCGAAATGGTGCTTGAATAAATCGTAGATTTGGCGGCTTTCGTTCAGTCGCATCAAGCCGGAATCAACGTGGATGCAATGCAACTTATCCCCGATTGCTTTGTGCAGCAGCACCGCAAGCACGGTGGAATCTACTCCGCCGCTGAGGGCGCAAATCACTCCCCCATCGCCGACTTTCTCGCGAATGTCTGCGATAGCTTGCTCGATGAATGATGTCGGAGACCAGATTGCTTCTACTTTGCAAATTTTTCGCAGGAAATTGTTCAAAATTATGTTGCCTTGCTCGGAATGATGCACTTCGGGATGGAATTGCACTCCGAAAATTTGCTTGTCTGCTGAGCGAATTGCACAAACCGGCGAATTATCCGAATGAGCAATGATTTCAAATCCTTTGGGTGGAGCCGTGAGTGCGTCGCCGTGTGACATCCAGACAGTGGTTGCAGCATTGACGCCATCAAAAAGGTCGTCGAATGAGTCAATTCGCAAAGTAGCTCTGCCATATTCGCGTTTTGCGGCTTTGTCCACCTCTCCGCCGAGTTGGAATGCGGTTAGTTGCAAGCCGTAGCAGATGCCAAGCACGGGGATCCCGAGCTCGAAAACGTTGAAGCCGGGTATTGGAGCATCGCTTTCAAATACGCTCGAAGGTCCGCCGGAAAGGATGAGTCCGTTTGGGTTGATGGCTTGGAGCGCTTCCAATTTGACAGAAAATGGGTGAATTTCGCAGTAAACGCCGAGTTCACGGACTTTACGGGCTATCAATTGGGTGTATTGTGAGCCAAAGTCTAAGATTACGATTTTTTCAGATATGTTCATGATAAATTTATTTATGTTTGTAAAATTTGTTTCTTGGGAATGAGGCGAGCAAAAAGTGTTCGTTTGCGATATGACATGCGAATATGCCCAAAATAGTTGTCAGACTTGGATGAGCGTATCATTTGAGTATAGTCAATAGTAATCATTATTAACACTAATTTCATAAAAAATCAATCTCAAATATATTGATTTTTCGGCACTTAAAAAAGCACCGAGAAAATATAGTCGGATGAAAAAATTATTCTTTCAAATGTCGTGCAAGTTTGCTATTTTTGTACTTGGTTTGTTCGGTGTGTAGCGCAGCCCGGTAGCGTACTTCGTTCGGGACGAAGGGGTCGGAGGTTCAAATCCTCTCACACCGACAAAATTTCCTGCTTCATCTATTTTCATATTCAACCAATCTTCATATTCATAAGCAAATATCAACATTTGCCCCGCAATGTTAATGTACGAAAACATTGATTAACACAAGGTTAACAGAGCCATCAGCAATTAACAGAACATTATTTATTCCTTAATATTGCGTTCAAATTCAAAGTTTACTTTTGATAAATAAAATTAAAAGGAAAATTGAAACGAATGGAAACTAAAAACATATTATTTATCTGCGGTTCGCTGAATCAAACCACAATGATGCACGCAATTTCTAAGCACCTCGAGTATTACAACTGTTTTTTCACACCTTATTATGCCGATGGCTACATTGATGTTTTAGCTCGAAAAGGTTATCTTGATTTCTCGATATTGGGCGGAAGTTTCAAAGGGGCATCAATGAATTACCTTTGGAAAGAGAATCTTCGCGTGGATTACTACGGCAATTCCTACAATTATGACTTGGTTGTCACTTGCAGCGATTTGCTCGTTCCCAAGAATATCCAAAATAAGAAGCTCATACTCGTGCAAGAAGGGATGACTGACCCAAAGAATTTCGCATATTACTTGGTGAAGTGGTTTAAGTTTCCGCGATACATTGCAAGCACTTCCACAAATGGCTTATCCGACGCATATGACATATTTTGTGTAGCATCTGAGGGATATAAGCAGTTATTTGTGCAAAATGGCATCAAGGAGGAAAAAATCCGAGTTACTGGCATTCCGAATTTCGATAATTGCCAAGAATACGCCAATAATGATTTTCCGTATAGAAATTTTGTTTTAGTTGCCACCTCCGATTCGCGCGAGACATTCAAATTCGAAAACAGGAAAAAATTTATTGAATATTCAGTAAAAATTGCCAATGGAAAGCAGTTAATTTTCAAATTACATCCGAATGAAAATCACGAAAAAGCTACGGCTGAAATCAACAAATACGCTCCCGAAGCATTGGTTTAC
The DNA here is from genome assembly GCA_023957315.1 of Candidatus Kapaibacterium sp. Taxonomy (NCBI): domain Bacteria; kingdom Pseudomonadati; phylum Bacteroidota; class Eximiradiia; order Eximiradiales; family Kapaibacteriaceae (SeqCode); genus Kapaibacterium (SeqCode); species Kapaibacterium sp. (SeqCode). Next base: position 166,560 of record JAMLHE010000007.1, on the reverse strand, counting down.
ACTCAGGAAAATATTCACGAAATGATTGCTAATTGCGATGTGTTGATTACAAAATATTCGACTGTGGTTTATACCGGAATTGCTTTAGGGAAAGAGGTCTATTCATATTTTGAAATTGATGAGCTGAAGCAAATGACTCCTATCCAGAATGGCGGTACATCTGCATTAAATATTGCTCAAGAATGCTTGAAATTGCTCAATAATAAAAAGCTGACCAAAAAAGAACCCAAAACAGTAAAACTTAAAAATAGAATCAAAAATTATGTCAGCTCACTTGCGGGAGTTCTGTGAGCATGGGCTTAAAAATAGTCGTTGTTATTCAAGCTCGAATGAGTTCGACAAGGTTCCCCGGGAAAGTTCTTCAGGAAGTGCTTGGAAAACCATTGCTTTTGCATCAATATGAGAGAATTTCACAATCGAAGCTTGAACCTTTGATTGTTGTTGCAACAAGTACAGATGAAAGTGACGAGCCGATTGTAGAGCTATGCAAACTTCACGACATTCACTGTTTCAGGGGCGACCTAAATAATTTGCTCGATAGACACTATAAAGCTGGATTGGCTTATGAAGCAGATGCAATCGTCAAGATTCCATCGGATTGTCCACTAATTTCACCGAAAGCGATTGACAAAGTTTTAGCGAAATACATCGAATTATCTCCCGAAATTGACTACGTAAGCAATCTCCATCCGGCGAGCTATCCTGATGGCAATGATGTGGAAATAATTAGCATGAAAGCTATGCAAAACGTTTGGCAAAATGCAAGCAAAGACTTCGAACTTGAACATACGACGCCTTACATTTGGGAAAATCCGGAATTATTTCGCATCGAAAATGTAATTTGGGAAAGCGAATTAGATTTTTCCAAAAGCCACCGCTTTACGATTGATTACCCCGAAGATTTAATATTTATCAAAGCGATATATGAAAATTTATATCCGAATAAGAAATATTTCGAGCTTGAAGATATATTGGATTTATTACAAGAAAAGCCGGAAATCATGCAACTAAACAAGGATTACGCAGGTGAATATTGGTACAAAAATCATCTGAGCGAACTAAAGACAATCAAAAATTATTAAAAATAAAAGGTAAATATTTTGAAAATTCACAGCGAAAAAGAATTGACTCAATTCGCGAAAAATGTACGCCAACACATTCTCAAGATGTCCACGAACGGAGGATGCTTTGCCGGCGCTTCACTTTCGATGGTTGAGCTCGTTACGTACTTGTACAATAACTACATGAATATCAGCAAGGAATTGCTTGTCTCAGATGAGCGGGATTTTTTATTCCTTTCCAAGGGTCATGCGGTTCCGGCGCTCTATGGGGCATTTGCGGAACTTGGCTGGCTTGATGCGGCAAGATTTAATAATCATTTAAAAATAAAAGATGACATTTATTGGCATCCGAACACGAATATCCCGGGAATTGAATTCCATTCCGGTTCACTCGGTCATGCTTTGCCAATTTCGGTTGGAGTTGCATTGTCATTGAAAATTGACAAAATAAATAATAAAGTCATTGTCATACTCGGAGACGGCGAATTAAACGAGGGTTCCAATTGGGAAGCCGTAATGGTAGCAGCATCGAAAAATCTTGACAATTTAATTATAATAATTGACCGAAATAAATTTCAAGCAAATCTCCAAACCGAACATTTGTTGCCAATCGAGCCTATAGCTGATAAATTTTTAGCATTCAATTGCGGTGTCAGACGAATTAACGGGCACTCATTCGAGGAAATCAGACAATCACTTGATGACGTGCCTTATTCCTACGGCAAACCAAGTGTAATAATCGCTGATACGATAAGAGGAAAGGGAATTAAAGAGTGGGAAAATCAAGCGGACAAGTGGTTTTGCAACATTAGCAACGATGAATATCAAGCGTTTAAGAAGGAGATTGCATGAATTCGGAAATAACAAACTATGAGCAATTGATTTATCAATTGTGCCAAAAAGACCCGTCGCTAGTTGTGATGACAGCTGAAAACAGAGCCGCAATTCGCAATATTCCGGGGATGTTAGGCGAACGCTTTGTTGATGTCGGGATATGCGAAATGACATTAGCAGGAGCTGCCGCAGGAATGGCACTCAGAGGCAAAAAACCAATAATTCATGCCTTAGCAATGTTTTTAACGGGCAGAGCTTTCGAATTTGTTCGTACAGATATTGGCTACCCGAAGTTGCCCGTCAAACTTGTAGGCTACATTCCCGGAATATTGTCCACGGCAAATGGCGCTACTCATCAAGCAGTTGATGATGTGGGTTTGATGATGGGCATCCCCGGCATGAATGTATTCGCACCGGCTGATATTGATGATTTGTTGCTCTGTTTGCCGCAAATTATCGCAAGCGATGAGCCTTACTACATTCGCTATACCGATAATCCAAAAATAATCAACCACAAAACACAATTTGAAATTGGCAAAGCCGAGCAAATTAAAGATGGAATCAATGTTACAATATTCAGCTATGGACCAATGCTCAAGCAAGGGCTACTCGCTTCCAAAAAACTCGAAGAATTAGGAATTTCGGTCAGACTTTTCAATTTGAGAACCGTTAAGCCAATTGATACTGAAGCGATTTTGAATGCCGCACATGAAACCCAACTTATAGTCACTCTCGAAGACCATTTCGAATCCAACGGCTTGTATTCAGCAGTTTGCCAAATCTTAAATCGCAATAAATTATTTTGTCCGGTATTGCCGATGGGATTGAAGGATAAATACTTCAAACCTGCCCATAATATTGATGATATTTTATTGCACGAAGGTTTAGCGGGAAGTTTGATAGCGAACAGGATTTACGATGAATTCAAAAGGAGCAGATAAGATGGCTAACACAGTAGGATTGAACGATAATTTCCCGAAAATTGAAAAATCCAAGGAATTGCTTGCACGAGCTGAGAAATTAATTCCTGCAAGAACGCAAACTTTGGCAAAAGGACCCGGGCAACACGTACGCGGAATTGCACCTCACTATTTGCAGCGAGGCTCCGGTGCTCACGTTTGGGATGTTGATGGCAATGAATATATTGATTATACTATGGGCGTCGGACCTTTATCGCTCGGATATTGCTACCCAAGTGTTGACCAAGCGATTAAAGAGCAGCTCGAAAGTGGAATTACATTCTCGCTGATGCACCCATTGGAAGTTGAAGTTGCTGAATTAATTTCATCAATTATCCCTAATGCAGAAGCAGTGCGATATAGCAAGACGGGATGCGACGTTACGACCGCTGCTATTCGGTTAGCAAGAGCTTTCACAGGGAAAAACAAAGTGCTATGTTGTGGATATCACGGTTGGCATGATTGGTATATCGCCGTTACAGACCGCAACAAAGGCATTCCGCAGGAAATCACAGATTTGACATATACTTTTGCTTATAATGACATTGATAGCGTTTTGAATTCAATTGATGAAGATACTGCCGCAATCATTCTCGAACCCGTTGTTTTCGAGGAGCCGCGAGATAATTTTCTTCATAAATTACGCGAAATATGCACAGAAAAGGGAATTGTCCTAATTTTCGATGAAATGTGGACGGGTTTCCGAATGGCTATGGGTGGTGCACAAGAATATTTTGGAATAAAAGCGGATTTGGCTGTATTTTCCAAAGCAGTTGCTAACGGAATGCCCTTGTCAATTCTCACCGGGCGAGCCGATATTATGCAATTGCTCGATAAAGATGTATTTTTCTTTACGACTTTTGGTGGCGAAGCATTGTCATTGGCAGCAGCTAAAGCCACAATAGAAGAAATGCAACGAAAAGATGTAATTGCATCTTTGCATAATAAAGGCACAATTCTCAAAAACGGTATCAAATCAATGATTCATGAGATTGGAATTGATTATGTAGGAATTAGCGGCTATCCGTTCAGAACAATGCTTACGTTCGATGCAAAAGCCGGAAATCCATTAATTATGAAATCATTCATGCAACAAGAGTTCCTGAAACGTGGCATTTTGTGGTCAGGATTTCACAATATGTCTTATTCACATTCCGATGAAGATATTGCATATACTTTGAAAGCATATTCCGAAGTCTTAGTAATGCTCAAAGAGGCAATTGAAACCGATAGTCTCGAAAAAAGTTTACTCGGAACTCCAATCGAGCCTGTTTTCAGAAGAGTTGGCAATTTTAACATCAAACCGAAGAACTAACATGGAAATATTTTCATTAAAAGGAAAGGTTGCAATTGTAACCGGAGCTACGGGTTTAATCGGACGTTATCATTGCAAAGCTTTATCGGAAGCGGGTGCAAACGTAGTTGCAACAGACGTGGATATCGAAAAGTGCATCGAATTATCCGAAACTTTGCCGACAAAATCAATTGGAATTGCTTGCGATATCACCCAAAAAAGTGAGCTATATTCATTGCTTTCCGACACAATCAGTATGTTCGGAAAAGTGGATATACTTGTCAATAATGCCGCCATTAACGATATGATGGAAAATCCTCTGAATTCGTTAGATGAATCAAAATTTGAAAATTACAGCTTAGAATTTTTCAGAAAAATCGTGGATGTCAACGTTACGGGCATGTTTCTGACTTCGCAAGTGATTGGCAGTGAAATGGCGGAAAACAAAAGCGGAAGCATAATAAATATTGCTTCAACTTATGGGATTGTTGCGCCCGACCAATCTTTGTACTTGGATAAAGAGGGCATTCGCAAAATGTACAAATCTCCCGCCTACCCCACAACAAAAGGTGCTGTGATATCATTCACCAAGTATTTGGCAGCGTATTGGGGGAAATGCGGAGTCCGTGTGAATGCACTTTCGCCCGGTGGAGTTGAAAATAGCCAAGATGAATTCTTCATCCAAAAATACTCAGAACGAACACCTCTCGGGCGAATGGCTCAACCCGATGAATATATGGGTGGGCTTGTTTTTTTGGCATCTGAAGCCTCTTCTTACATGACAGGCGCCAATCTCATTATAGATGGCGGCTGGACAATTTGGTAAACTAATTAATTATAAGGATATAAAATGAGTAATACAGAAAGATTTGTAAATGTCGGTGAAAAAAGCATCGGCGATGGATTTCCGGCATATGTAATAGCCGAAATCGGAATCAACCACAATGGTTCGGTGGAATTAGCGAAAAAGATGATAGCAGGAGCTTCGGCAGCGGGCGTTGATGCCGTTAAATTCCAAAAACGCACTCCTGAACTATGCGTTCCGAAAGACCAATGGAATATCGAACGCGACACTCCTTGGGGCAGAATGACCTACATTGATTATCGCCATAAGGTCGAATTCGGCATTGATGAATATGACGAGATTGATAAATTCTGCAAATCGCATGGTATCTCATGGCTTGCATCGTGTTGGGATGAATCAGCAGTTGATTTCATCAATCAATATGATGTGCCATTTTTTAAGGTTCCCTCTGCATGTCTGACTGACCACGAGCTAATTATGAGAACAAAAGCAACCGGCAAACCTGTGATGATTTCTACAGGAATGTCAACAATTGAAGAAATTGAAACCACAATTAATTTAATGGGATTTGAAAAATTGATGGTTGCTCATGCCACTTCTACTTACCCATGTAAAGTGTCGGAATTGAACTTGAATGTAATCAAAGCATATCGTGAAAATTACCCAAATACGCCAATTGGTTACTCGGGACATGAAGTTGGGCTTTCACCGACTTGGGCTGCAGTAACTTTGGGAGCGAATTTCGTGGAGCGACATATCACATTAGACCGCTCAATGTGGGGCACAGACCAAGCCGCATCCGTCGAAATCGGTGGCTTCATCAGGCTTGTCCAAAATATTCGCGACATCGAGCAAGCTTTGGGTGATGGCGTTAAAAGAGTTTATGAAAGCGAGATGTCCTCGAGAATTAAGCTGAGAAGGGTTAACTAAGCACTTTATGAAAAATGAAATTCATTATTCGCGTATATTAGAGCGGCTTTACAATAGAGTAGAACAGATTGAAATTACTGACACGGATAAATTTGTAATCTTCAGCGACTTTCATCTTGGAAATCGTGGCAGGAAGGACGATTTCTTGCATAATTCGGAGCTTTTCATCAAAGTGCTGAGAGAACATTATCTCGAAAAAGGTTATAAATTAATTTTAAACGGTGATATCGAGGATTTATACAGATTCGACATCAATACAATCGCCAAATCTTGGAGCGATTTGTTTGAAATCTTCAACGAATTCAACAGAAAAGGGAATTTGTATAAAATTGTCGGCAATCATGATTACCTGCTCTATAAACAACGCAAACCGGAGATTAACAGAAAAATTCTCCAAGGTTTAAAATTGAAATACAAGGATAATGATATTTTTATTTATCACGGGCACCAAATTTCAAATTTCATAGAGACATTCAACCTTTTGAGCTTATATTTGATTAAATATATTGTTACTCCTTTGGGAATTCACAATAACACTGTTTCGATTAATAGCATAAAAAAATTCAAAACAGAAATTCGTGCCTATAATTTTTCAGCCGAAAAGAAGATTATATCTATTATCGGACATACTCACAGACCACTTTTCGAATCAATGTCGAAAATTGATGCACTCAACATGCTGATTGAAAAATATCTACGATTATTGCACAAAACGGCTGAAGAGAACAAAGAGTTCATCACGCATAAAATTTCACAGTTGCGAACAGAATTCGATAACCTTCGTCAAAATGGCGAAAATTATTTTCTGAAAAGCGGAATTTACGGCGATGAATTGCTTGTTCCATGCTTATTCAATTCGGGAGCCGGCATTGGCAAACGCGGAATGACGGCTCTCGAAATCAAAAAAGGGAAGATTCATTTGGTGTATTGGTTTGATTCGAACAAAAGTAAACGATATTTGAACTATGACAACGTGAAGAGCAAGCAATTTAAAGACACACAGTATTTCAAAGCAATACTAAAAAAAGAGAGTCTCGATTATATTTTCAGTCGGATAAAACTTTTAGCATAATTTGTAAAGATGTTTTTTATATTCGAGTACGTCTATTATGCTTGAATATAGTTTATTATCTTTGTAAATGATTTCGAGTACAAGCAAAAAAATATTGAAATGGAATGCAAGAGTGCTGATGCTAATAGCATTTGTTCTACTATCGCCAAATTTGCAATCACAGACGGATGCTGATTCAACCGATGTTCGCGACTATCGTGATTCGATAATACGAGTGCCGAACCATAGGCACGGAAAAATGTTCATGCTGGATTCGGCTGTGGCTACAAGCATTACCAAACGTGATTTCCAATATGTTAATTACACCGGATTGAGCGATATTTTGAGCAGCAAAAGCGATTTCTATCCTCTTTCGCTCGGCTCTTACGGTTTGTTCAATCATTTCATGGTTGATGGCAGTTTGCCGTCTGCAATTTCATTTGCATCGAATGGCAGACCAATGATTGATGTTGGATATGGCAATTTCAATCCTGAGCAAATTGCGCCGGAATTTTTGGAAAGTATCGAAATATTCTATGGCTCGAAGGCTTCTATTTTTGGTGATAATTCTCCGGGAGTATTTGTAAATATTCAAGAAGTTCGCCACAACACACAAAAACCTTTCACAAAGATTTGGATTGCACAAGGTGGTGCCGATTTTTTGGCAGCAGACGGAATTATCTCGCAAAATTTTCATCCCGAATGGAATTTCACTTTTGGGTTTAGGAATGTAAATGCTGATGGGCGATTTTCCAACTCTTGGGTCAATTCCTGGAATACGAGAATATTATTGCGTTGGAGCCCCGATGATTCGACTTCATTTACTTTTACCGAAACTTTTACAAATCATGGTCACGGAAACAGCGGTGGAATCAATACACATTTTGAACAAGATTACTACGACGAGATATCCTCACGTCCTTTGTTCGACGGGCTGAATGAGAGAGTTTTCCGTCACGATTTGAATCTTTCATTTTCCAAAATTTTTCCGACAAATTCAGCAGTTACATTGACTGCGTACTATTCACACGCTGATTATGAGCGCTCGTCCGGCAGAAATTTCAGTTTCGGAGTTGCCGATACCAGTCGCCAAATTTATACAAACGGATTTCATTATTACGGCATTTCGGGCAGATACGAACAAAAGCTTTTCGGATTTATGAATTTCAAAACCGGGGGATACTTCGACAGACGCCAAGCCGACGAATCGTATATTCACGGTGAAGTCAAGGGCGTTTCATTTGCGGGATTCGGGCATTTGGCTTTCAATCTTTCAGATTATTTAGTGCTTTCCGGTGGTACAAGGCTGTTTACATTGTATGAAAATGTGGGTGTAGCAATCGGAGCCAATTTGCTGATGAAAATGTCGGAAAGAAGCACACTTGAATTTGATGTATCGCGTGCTAATCGTCTTCCCCACCCTGCCGAAGGATTAAATTTGCTGAGCGAAGAGCATTATACTGCATTTGCATTGTTTAATCATAAGTTTGGAGAATCTACAAACTTCAGGCTCAAAGCATTTGGCAAAAGAATCAACGATTTCATTGCGACGCAAGTGTCAATCACAGGCAGAGACACATTATCCGGGCTTAACATTAGCAATGCCGGTAGCGTAGAAATGTTGGGTTTGCAGAGCACTATTGATTTCAAAGTAGGCGAAGCGTTCACTGTGTTGATGCGATTGTGGAGCTATCCAATGGCATCAGGAGATTATAAAGACAGATTCCCACTTGTCTATGGTGGTGTGCGATTCTTCTACACTTATTCGCCGGGAAGAAGTATTTTGAGAGTCGGACTTGATTTAAAAGCATCGAGTGGCGGCTCAAGCTATTCCTACATGCCATTGAGCCGGACTTATTATAATTCGGATTTCGAGTCGGGCTTCGCTCCACATGGATTGGATGCCTTTATCGAAATAAAAATCGGGACGGCATATTTCAAAGGCACATTTATGAATTTACTATCATCAAATTATCATCAAGTCGCTCTGTATCCTGATTTGACAAGAAATTTCAGGATGAGTATCAATTGGGCGTTTTTGGAATAATCAGGCTTTTTTGAAGTTCAATTTCTCTTTTACAAATAATCGTACTTTCGGCTCGATGTAAATTGCAATTACTGCAAGTATTACCCCTGCAATTACATCCACCACGTAATGATAGCGTAAATAAACAGTTGACACAATCAATGAGAGCCCAAAAATTAAAATCGGGTAGCGGAAAATTGACTTATTCCGAAATACAACATAGATATTAACTAATGTAACCATCGTATGCCCGCTCGGCATACAATCACGGTTGACATAATCGGCAGGATTCATTGCTCCGGCAGGAATTCCACCTCCGCTATTAACCACATTGCGGAAAAATTCTGTGAGGTACAAACCGGGTAATTCCGTACTCATTGCGAAAAAGTCATGAATGAAAAATCGTGGTCCAATCGCCGGCATAATGAAATACAGCAAATATGACGTGTAAAAAGCAAACAAGATTATTCGCGAGAATTCGCCCAATTTTTTGTCTTCGCGTTTTAGATGCAATTCAATTCCGTGCGCCAAAGGCATAAAAAAGTAAAGCATATAACTCGATTGCATGAATTCGGTCAATGCCGGAGACGCAAATTGATAAATCCATTCGGTAGGATTGACACCAAAAAGAGCCATGTCCCAAGCAATCAAAGTCAAATCGTACAAATTGGGATTTATCATTGGAATATAATTCTGGATTTGGTCGTAGATGATGAAAATCAAAGGTGCTATATAAACGCGTCTGAACAACATGAACAATCTGCCGGCTTGGAATTTCTCGTCAATAGTCGCAATCGAAATTATTCCTGCCATTATAATGATGTTGATATAAATTAAGGTGATTGAGCCATCTATATACGGAGAAAAAATTATGGCAAGAACAGTATAAATGCACAAAATTGCCAAGGAATATATGTCGGACATTTTGAGGATTTCTCTCAAATTGAATTGCAGTAGCGGCTCTTTGATTTTGTCAATCATTGCGTTGCTCTCTGATTTTATCAAATAAGTTTACAAGTTCGGTTAGCGAAAGCTGTTCCGGTCGTTTGCTCAAAATATGCTCAATCGAAGGAGCGAGTTGAGCGAGCCTATCTTTGGAAATATAATTTTTGATGGAATTTGAAATCATTTTGCGACGTTGATTGAACAAAGTTTTTACAAATTTCATGAAATCATCGTAGTAATCTTGCTCAACTTGCTTATTCAATGTAAGTGAAATAACGCCTGATGTAACCTTTGGTGCAGGATAGAAACTTCCCGAAGCAATATCAAAATGATACATCGGAGAGCTCAACATCCATGCAGCAATTGAAGTGATACCATAAATTCTGCTTCCTTCTTGCGACGTAATTCGTTGCCCAACTTCCTTTTGCACAGTCAACACAATTTTCTTGATAATATCTCTGTTTTCAAGCAATTTAAACAAAATTTCGGTAGATATATTGTATGGAATATTGCCGATAACTCTAATTTTTTTGTTCCCAAATTGCTTATAAATTCTATTAAAATCAAAATCGAGAATGCTTTGGTGCAAGATTTTCAAATTTGGGAATTTATCGGCTTTGAATTTTTCGCGTAAATATGAAATAGCATGCTCATCAAGCTCGACAGCGACTAATTTGATTTGATTTTCTAAGAGTATTTCAGTCAGAGCTCCCATTCCCGGACCGATTTCGACGACAATATCATCTTGGGATACATCGAGGAGAGATACGATTTTTTGGGAAATATTTTTATCAGTAAGGAAATTTTGACCGAATGATTTTTTGGGCTTTACCTTTTCCAAAGTTTACCACCGCGAACAATGTACGAACAATTTTTCGTATGTTTCGTTGATATCCTCCGAAATCACTTTCACTTCGGAAATTACAAGCAAAAAATTAGTATCGCCGTTCCAACGGGGCAAGACGTGATAATGCAAATGTGACGGAACACCTGCTCCGGCAGCTCTACCGAGGTTTGCCCCAATATTAAAGCCCTGAGGAGAGTAAACTTCCTTCAATACACTAACGCACTTTCGTGTAAGAGACGAAACATCAGCAAAAACTTCATCGGGTAAAGAAAGCAAGTCATTTGTATGAATTTTGGGAGCTACCAATAGGTGACCATTATTGTAGGGGAATTTATTCATCATCACAATTGCATGTTTGGAACTATGCAATACAAGATGCTCGCGAGCATGTTCGGAATCGCTAACAGCGGTGCAAAAGAAACATTCATCGTCGTGTTCCTTTTGTTCCTTAAATGAATCAATATATTTGGCTCTCCAAGGTGACCACAGCCTTTCCAAAGCTACTCCGTGATTTAATCATAAAAAAATAACCGATTCATCTTGTAGTTTGGATTATCAACTTACAAGAGAATCGGTTCTGAAAATTCAACTATTAGAGACCGAGTTTAACAGCCCATCTCAAATCCACACCAACTTGCAAAGCATTTACACGCCAGCTTTCTTGGCTCGAAAGATTTGTTACGCCAAAGTTATAATACATTGCCGGAACAATAGTCAAAGTTTTGACCAAAATTTCATACTGAACGCCGGCTTTGATACCGAGACGGAAAGCATTTGAATTCGGTATATCGCCTTCTTTGATGACTATTACTCTATCATCCTCAATATACCTATAACCTAACTGGTCAATAGCTTCTTGATTTCTTCTGAACTGTGCCTCGAGAGGAGTTAATAATTCGTAGCGTTGGTCTTGAGTCTTAGTGAGAGCAAAGTCGAAAGTAGGTCCAATAGTGAAACCTAATCCCATACCCGGAATCGGATTGATTTTATAGCAAACTTCTGCCGATATAACTGAATAATCTACCTCTTGAGTATGCCTTGTTGAAGAATTGATTATGGTCTCACCTTCAGGGTCACCTTGACTATCAACAATAGTAATTAATGAAGGGATTGGCGCTTCGGACGTTTCCATAAAAGCCGGCATAGTTGAGTATAGAATTCTGAAAATGAAAGAAGAAGTAGATAATGTAGCATCCTTTCCTAAATGTTGCTCGAAACTGAACCCTACATAAAAACCGTTATCATTCCCGTCTGTAAATCTTGGGCAAATCGCTTCGTCGAAAGATGCCAAATCAACGCTATGAATTGAACGATTATAGCCAAATACAGGACCAATATAGATTGGGGCTTCGTCATAGAAAGGCATGATAGGGGTTGTCTCGTCACTTTGCCCGAAAACCATCAATGTAGAAAAAACAGCCGAAATCAAGAGAACAGGTAGAATACGTAACTTCATAAAGACCACCTTAAATTAATTATTTAATGATTACAAACATAATATTTTTTTCAAAACTATCGCTTCTAAAATGAAGCATGTAGGAACCGCTTTGTAAATTACCGATACTGAGAATTTGCTCATGCAAACCTTTGTCCAAAGCCGGAAGCGTTCCCAAGGACTTTGTGTTGCCGAATAAATCGGAAATATCTATAGTAATATCATCCATTTTCTTATCAGTCAAAATCTTCAATTTCATCTCATCGTGTACGGGATTTGGGTAGATATTTACATCTTGAAAATTCGCCAAAAATTGTACATGCCTCATGTCAAAAATACACAAATCATTTAACTTAGTCTTAATATTTTTTTCATCAGGCTCGAAACATTCATCAGAATTGACTTTTATTGTCCAAATCTTCTCTTGTTCCGGTGGTAACAAGCCCAAAGCCCGTATTTCAAATGACCATGTTGAATTCTCAGATACTTTTATTAATCTTTCACTAAAATTAAGTTCCAATTTATCAAAAAATATGCTTTTATACAATGAATACTTATTCATAATTCCATTTTTTTCGATATTTATGAAAATTTCTTCGTCAATTATGAAAAAAAAGTCTTTTCTGAGGTCTAAAATGAACTTAAATGAAACAAGAGTGTCCGCATCACTATGGAAAATTCCTGAAAATTTGAAAGTAACAGTATCACCAACGTCGTAAATTACATCTTCATTTTGATTAATTGTTACGTCAGCTGCAGGAAGTTGAAGCTCGTAGCTTTGCTCAATTTCATACTCTCCGAAAAGTTCGATTTTGATTGTAATTGTGCCTGTTACGTTGCGTTCGAGATAGTATTCAAAGCCGTATTTCACCGTTTCGTTTGGTTCCAAAGACTTTGGCACAAAATCCGTAATCCGAGCCATAATTGCCGGATTATCAGTTTCAATCGTCAAACCGCTTATATCAGAACGTACTTCACCTTTATTTGTAATTGACACTTCTCCTAAATGTAATAAACAAACGAAAGTCGGGTTTGTTACAATTTCGACCAATAAATTTTCAGTCTTCGGAGCTATTGAATTGGCGGTTACCTTGAATTGCTTGACTGAACGGGCGTTATTAGGATTAGCATCATGAAGGACACCAAAAATAATTTCATGTGAGCCAAGCCTAATCGGAGCAAATTCTATATCAAAAAGTAAATTATTATTCGGGTCTAAAGTAAAATCTTTGTAGCCGTCAAGATTGAAATTGAAAGAAGCTACATCACCACTGATTACATAGATAGAATCAATCGTAAGAGTTTCATTTCCTCCGGAAAAAACAGCTGCGAAATTAGCAGCTTGCGTCGAGTATAGCTCTACATCTCCGAAGTCATAATCTGAAGTTTCAATTTCGGGAATAGTCGGCACACCCTTCAATCTGATTGTAAAAGGTTCGTGAAGCATCCAATCAGAAGTGTATTCTGCCTCGAGCAAATAGTCCGCACCTTGAACGGGCAAAAAGCTGAAACTGACTTCGATGGAATCTTGAGCCGGAACGACAACATCATTCAATTGGCTTAGTGTAGCGGAATTATCATCGTTAAAGTCATTGTAGTTGAATTGCGAAAATTTGATTACACCGTCAGTATTACCAGTATTCTTGATAAAAATCGTTGTATCGTTAGTTGTGCCGATGCGTCTATTGCCCCAATCTACAATATAAGAATCAAATTTTGGAGAAACACCACGACCTTTCACTATACCGTAAACATAATAATCATATTCGTTACGGAAAATGACGGTATCCTCGTAAGCGGCATTGAGAGTCGGGATAAAACATACTTGAAACGATACAGTTTCTCCGGGATTGAGCACAATTGGCAATCTACCTGCAGTATCAACAATGAACTGGGGCAAATTGAATGCAGAATTCAATTCAGTAATTGTCACCGGAGTGTTGCTTGTATTAGTTATAGTGATACTGTCGCATGGTAAATCTCCCAAGAGAACATCACCAAAATCGTGACCCGTAGCTATGATTTCGAGAGCGAGAATATCGCCTCGGAAATTATAAGAAAAATTAATTTCGCACTCAAACTCTAAATCAATTTTGCCAAGAATTGCGTCAGTTTCACCTTTGGGATTGACACAAATATTGAATAAGACAGAGCCACCGGGCAGAATTTCATAAGGTAAAGCGGGGTCTGTAAAAAGCTCAACTCTACTATCAGCACTCAAAGTTGCGGAATTAATCACAATCGGCGAAAGCCCGTCATTAGTCACCACATGCTCGAAACAAGTTGAATCAATCCACCCAATATCATTGAAAATAATTAAATCAGGATGAGTAATTTTAACAGCATTATGAATCTTGGTATAAGTGCCCCTATTCCCACTTTTATCATAAAAATCAATAACAAATTTTCCGTCTTTAAAAATATCAATAGGCTTGGCGTTGAAAGTTATAACTTTGGCGTCAGAAGCAATCGGGTCAATTTTCCAACTGAAATTATTTGTTGTATTTTGGTTGACAATTGCATAATAAATCCCGAAGCTCTTTTCGCTTATTTCATCTGTGATAGTACCCTTGACTTCATAACAATCTTCTGTAACAGTTAAAGTAGGGAAAATATCATCATCGCTGTATGGATTTCTGAGCGATGAACCGAGAACCATAGCATAAGCGTCAAATCTGCCAACTCCATAAATGATGCCCGAGAACCTACCTGTATCGCAAGTTATTTTATGTTGACCCGGGTCAATTTCGATTCTTGCCCAGTGCATATCAGTGCCCGGAATCACTTGATTGCGGATATCGCTAATATTTTCGACAAAGTTGTTGTTCAAGGTCAAAGTTTCGAGAGAGATATTTTGAGCTACAATCGTAACGTAATGATTACTAAATTTAACTCCATCGGCAGTTTTGAAAATTTCGCCCGGCGTTAGAAACTTAATGCTTGAAATATATTGTTCTGCAGGAGGCAAGATAACCATTGCCGGGTCATAGTTCAAGGTTTCGAGCGAATCGCCAACCCGATACATAAATTGTCCAAGTTGAATGGGTGCAGATGCTATCCATAATGCAGGTTTGTTCAATCCTGCAAGTTCTTGCACATTACTATTCGGAGGGAATTTAAGTTCAAGCGAACCGGTTGATGTATAAATATCAACTTTTGCTTCTTTAGTACGAGTATTGAGTTTGAAATAATCTCCTCTATTAGGATTTGTCCCGAACGGTACCGAAATAAAGGTTCTCCCCCACGACGCAACAGGCATCAACATTTCGATGAGATGGTCTTTGGAATCAGGAGGTTGTTCAGTAAATCCTTGAGCCAACGCAGTTCTAACATGCCCTGTCAAAACTCCGATAGGTTTATCTGCTTTGATAAAGGAGCCGGATAAATCGCCTTGCCCTCGCATATATTGCCACGATTGCACCAAATAGCACTCCCCCTTGTTGAGCAATACAGTATAAGCAGAATCAACTTGATTCAACTTACGAGTCATAGATTTGGGGTAATAAGTTACCAAAGTATTATCATAGGCAGCCATAATCATAAATTGCGATGAGCGAGGTGTGTAATCCCTGATAGAATCAAGCGTTGGTTTGTTATAGTGGTCGTTGGGGAGCGTAAGAGCAACATATTCATTGCCCCAATTCGAAACAGGAATAACAGAATAGCTTTCTGATGAGTGTTTCATGCTCGAAAAAGCGTAAACTGTTATCGGGACTTCGGCAGTAATTTCAATCAAATTTTTTGAAACAACTTCGGAGTTGAAATTCTCCATACTGCGCGGTACAAGTATATTGACTACTTCGTTTAATGGTATAAACACATTAAAAGCCGCTTGCTGACCGTATTTGACTTTTACGGTTGTTTCGTATTCGGACGTTATGAAAATGTATTGTTCTAAGTGCTTGTCAGGCATTGCTACTGTTGATTCATTTTCCATGAATCCAACAAAGAAGTGAAGTCCCTCGTATGATGAAAGCTTAGGTTGGGCAAAGATACTACTCAAAGCGAGCGGCAACAAAACCCAAAACAACAATATAATTCTACTTGTAAACAAAATTTTGCATTTTTATAATTTAGTTAACGTTAAATTAAGAAAAAAACGGGATATAAACTAACAATTTTCTTTAAATGATAGTAAAATACACACTTTTATTGTAATTATTAGAATTGTCGGGTTTTTTCTTTCCGACCGAATAGGATTTTCTTAATTTCAGGTCGAATATCAGACCATTTGAACTCCGGCAAGAAGTAAGAAGTAATTTTGCCAAATATCACATTTTCGGGGTAAAATTCAGCTACGGAACTTCCAATCCAAAAAATATTCTCGGGTTCACCATTAATAAATTCTACATGAATCGAATCGGTTGATTTTCGGTCAACACCGTTATAGCCTTCCTCGTCCTTGAAAAAATACAAGCTGCTTGCATTGACATTGCCTCGCAGACTATTGATTTTGCCGTCCTCAAATTCGATAAAAATATCGTTGGCAGAGATTTGGTTGATTCGTTCATTATCGACAGAATCAAGTTTGGTTACTGCAATCGAATTTCCGAATGCACTTAGCTTTTTCAACTTATTGTCAATCAGTTCAATTACTATCGAATCTGAAAAAAGTTGAGTTGAATCATACCACACTATTGGCTTATCGCGAAGGATGATTATGTTTTGATTTTTGTAAAATACCGCAGATTTGGCAATAGCTTTTATATTTTCCTTGACGATTTGGACATTACCATCGAAAAAGTATTCTTCATTTCCTATATATCGGTATGCTTGCATCGTATCGCAGGAAATACTCAATGTATCGAGAGACATGAGATAAGTCGAAACAAATTGTTCTTCCTGCTCGACATAAATCGAATCAAGTCGCTGAATGGTATCAATTTTGAACAAAACCGTGTTCCCCATGCTGATAGAGTAACTCTCTTTGGGGATATTGATGATAGTGTCGCCTTTCATAACCACATTTGTATATTTGCCGAATATCCATACATCACCGGTGGCAAAACTTTCACGTGTAGTACGATTATGGACAACATTATCCGAATAAATTTTTACCGAATCATCTTCGATAAACACATCGCCGTAGAAATCTGCCATATAGGCTTTTGTGGAGTAAGTTCCCTTTTGTGCTTCAAGATAGCTGTTTGCATCACGAAGTGCTACGCCATTATCGGCGATTGCGACTCCGGAATTACCATTATAGAAAATTTTGGGTGATTTCAATATCATAGTTCTTTGAGTGATGACGACATTGCCGATTAGGTCCACAGTGTTGGAATTAAGATATTGCTTTGCATAATCGCACTTTAAGTCAAGGTCATTTTGAATCAGCCATACATTGCCAAAAAATTCTCTGATGCTGGTTTCATCAGTAGTAAGCCCTCTCAAGCTATCAGCATTCCTCAAAATGATATCATCAGATTTGGAAATTGAAGTCAAAGCTAAGAAACATATGCCAAGAATAATGAATTTTAGAAAATTTGTTTTGATTGATTGCATAAAAGTATGATAGATACTGAATTCAATAACATTTTACAAAATATAACGTCTTCTTTATGAAATAGTTGCAATTAATATAACCGAAAATATGAAAAAATCCCTATATATAATATCACTGTTCTTAATCTTTTATGTTTCAGCTCAAAGCCAAAATACTTTGATGCAAAAATTCCAACTTGGTCAATCATTCGAGCAAGGCGGCAATTTAGAAAGTGCTTTGAGTATTTACGAAGAACTTTACAAGGAAAAACCCGAAGACAATGCTTACTTTTATGCTCTCGCTCGAGTAATGAAGCAAATGAGCAAGTATTCCGAATTGCTCAAATATGCTGAAGAAAAAGCAAGCAAAAAGCCAAACCCTGAGATTTTAACCATTGCTGCAGAAATGAATTGGCGAACCGGAAATGCAAAAAGGGCTGATGAAATTTGGAAGAACATACTGAGTATGAGCGGAATTACAGCCGTCACTTATGATTTCGTTGCTAATAGCCAGATTGAACTCAAATTATTTCAAAAGGCAATTGAAACTTACCTCGAAGCCCGCAAGAAATTTGGCGACAAAACTCTTTTTACGGATAATCTCATAAAATTATACATTTCAACGGGAAATCATATTGACGGAACTGAAGAAATACTCGACTTATTGGATAACAACTTCAATATAGCCTTAGCTCAAGGAAGGCTCTTTGCATTCATGTCCAATGAAGAAGGATTCGAGCATATTGACAAAGTTTTGAAACGCAGAGCCGATTCTGAGAAATCGAACATCGTTTACCAGGAAGTATATTCTTGGTTTCTACGCGAAGCCAAAAGGCACAACCAGGCACTCGAAATGACGATACGGATAGATGAATTGAAAAATTCTCGAGGCTTGGACATATTGAATTTTGCAAATTCCACCTCTCGTGATGGGGAGCATGACATAGCTTTGAAGGCGTATGCAATATTGATTGAACGCGGCAAAAGCAGTCCTTACGCATCATCAGCGTTATACGGCTATACTCGCACACTTGAGGGTAAACTTGCCGGAACAAAAGCGAAATTTACCGAAGCTGAACTGAAAAATATCATGAGCCGCTATGATGCGATAATAAAAGAACACCCGAAATCTTCTCACGCAGCGGAAAGTATGATTAGACTTGCGAAAATTTATTCGGAATATTTGAATGATTACGACAGAGCTATCAATCAATACAAGCAACTAATCAAAGACTATCCCAATCATGGCTTTTCGGTGGAAGCAGGAATTGAATTGGTAAAAGTATATCTTATTCGGGACGATACCGAAAACGCTTCTAAAACTATTGAGCAGATTTTGAAAAGCCGATATTCTGACCCGAAAGCCAAAGACCATGCGAACTTATTAGCGGCAATGATTGAATATTTCAGTGGCGATATACCCAAAGCAAAGGAATTGTACAGAACGCTAACTTTGAACCCCAATTCGGATATTGCAAATTTGGCAATCCAAAAATTTGCTTTCATCTCCG
This sequence comes from Candidatus Kapaibacterium sp., assembly GCA_023957315.1. NCBI lineage: Bacteria > Pseudomonadati > Bacteroidota > Eximiradiia > Eximiradiales > Kapaibacteriaceae (SeqCode) > Kapaibacterium (SeqCode) > Kapaibacterium sp. (SeqCode). Next base: position 147,381 of record JAMLHE010000007.1, on the reverse strand, counting down.
AGAATGAGAATTTCATCAATCCATTGATGCTATTTGCAAAAGCGGAATTTGAAGAATATAAGCGAAATTATGACAAAGCGGTCGAAATTTATATGGAAGTTTCTGCAAATTCATCGAGTGATAATTTAATAGAACTGTCCTACATAAGAGTTTCGGAAATTTATTATAGCGACGGAAAGTATGATTTATCAAGGAAGGCAGCATTGAAATTGATGACTGAATTCCCTGAATCAATCTATATGGACAGGATGACAAAGATGATAGCTGATACATATTACGCAGAGAAAAACAAGGCTGAAGCTTTACGCTATTACACTGAGATACTTGTAAAATATCCGGGTTCAATTTATTTGCACGAGGCAAGAACTCGTATTCGTGAACTACGAGAAGAAAAAATTTAAAAATTGAAGACAAGAACACCTTTACCAGGGCAAATCAACCTTTATCGGGATTGTTCGCGGTAAACTTACCGGTAGCTTCGGAGTAAGCGTTTCTGCCAAATAAAGCATTACGCTTTCTCTTTTCAGAGCTGAAATTTCTGCCCAAGAAACGAAAACCCCGTGATGTGCGAAAATTTGGATAGCGAGGTCTTGCCTTTCCTTCTTCAATTCCGTAGAAATTATACCTGAGCCGACTTTCAGCACGCTCTTATCTGTAGTTCCGCTCCAAACTATGTAAACCCCGGAGAGATTTCGTAGAAATTCATGTTCCAAATCAAGCTGAAACAAATCACACCAAACTCCGCCTTTGCACTTGTGCCAATCTAATGCCATAGATAATTTCCTAAATTTAAAGATTCAAACATAAAACACTCATTGCAATAGCAGCCGTTTCTGCTCGCAATCTCCTATTGCCAAGGTTGACGAGTGAGACATTATCTAAATTTTGTAGCATTGCAATTTCTTCTTCCGAAAATCCGCCTTCGGGTCCGACGATGAAAGCTACATTGCTTTTCGGGCTGTATGAAGTGAAAGATTTCCCCTTTTCGTCAGCCAAAAAGACTTGATAATCGCTAATTACATTTTTTATAGTCGCAATATCAATCGTAGGATTGAATTTCGGTAGCGTTGCTCTTTTACATTGCTTTATTGCAGCAATCGCTTTTGCTTGGAGCCTTTCGGGGTTAGATTGCCGTTTGGCAGAATATTTTGAATGCAAGAAAGTGAACTCCGACACACCGATTTCAATACATTTTTCGATGCAAAAATCCATTCTGTCCTTGTTATCAATCAATGCTATAAAAGCATGAACAAATTTAGCAGGTTCTCCGAAATTCGGATACGATTCCAAAATTCTACACGTCGCTGAATTTTTAGAATATGAAACTAATTCGGAAAGATAGACCGAACCGATTCCGTTTGTGAGATAAATATTATCCCCTTCACGCAAGCGGAGAGCCCGTGCGTGCTTAGATTCGTCGGTTGTAAGTTCGCAAATTTCACCGACACTTAAGATTTTATTTATATAAAGACATTCCATGAATAACATCGAAAAAAAATATTATGATTATATTCGCAATAATATGAATAAGTTTTCAAAATAAAAAATAAAAGAAAACAAAATGCTAAACCCGAGACAAACATTGTTCCAAAAAATATTGGTGGATAATGCAATCGCATCCCAAATCGATTACAATCGTGTAAAAGGCTCCTTGCGATTGAAAATATTCATCATCATTGTCAGCTTGATATTGACATCATTATTTTTTGTGATAAAATTAGACCAAAAAGCATATAATATACCGGATTATAGAATGGTAGCGGGTTCTACTTGGGAGGACGAACCTCTAATTGCCGAATTTTCATACCCTATTTTCAAAGAAGCAGCCAAATATTCTGAGGAAAGAAGACTTGCTGCCGAAGAGGCTCTGCCCGTGTTTGTCATTGATGAAGCATCGGCATTATCAAATCGAACTGCACTGAGCACAATTTTAGATATTCTCGAGGAGATGTTGACCCAGCAAGTTGATAAACTCCCAAGCCCTATTTCGGAAAAATCACTTAGACCATTATTGGATTTACCTCTTAAGCAAAGGGAAATGCAGTTCAAAGTAATTAAACAAACCTTAGAAAAATATTTAGCGGAAACCTATGATAACGGATTTGTCAATATCGCTTTGGATAGAATTGTGAAATCTGAAATCATGGTGCGCGTTGATAAGAATCAATTCATAATCCTCAACAAGGTTAATTTGCTTGACAGGTCAGCATTCATTAATAATGCCGAGTCAATTATCAGCAAAACGATTCAAGCCCCCTTGCAAGCTCTTGCTATGGAAATTGTCAACCGATTGAACGTTCCCAACTTAGTTTTCCATAATGATTTGACTGACCAAGCAATCGAACAGGCAATGAATTCAGTACCTCGGACAATAGGTTTTGTACGTGCCGGAGAAGTCATCATACATAACAAAGAAAAACTATCCGAATTGAATATTGCCAAAATCAAGTCCTACCAAAGTTCACGATTCATGACCGATGAGGACAGTTATGGGTTATTGTACTATATCGGTAATTTCGGACATGCGTCAATGATACTGTCCATCCTAATCATATATTTGTTGATACTACGCAAGAAAGTAATAACAGACAACGTCGAACTAAGTATATTGATGGGTTCTATGGTTTTGATATCACTGTTAAGTTGGCTTTCGATAGAAATTATTTCCGATTTGCCATTGCAATATTTGATTTTCATACCGGCGATTTCTATGCTAATAGCCATAGTATTTGATTCGCGGACAGCATTTGTGAGCACTGTCACCATGTCGCTATTAATGGCAGGCATCAGAGGCAATGATTATATAACAGCAACACAGATGATTTTCGTTGGTATGCTTGCTTCCTACACAGTACGTGATATCCAAAATCGTACACAAATGTACCAATCAATATTTTTTATTTTCATGGGATTTTTCATATCAATTCTCGTTTTTAGCGCCGAAAGTAGCACCGATAACATTGATTTGTTAAAATCTATGAGTTTGGCTTTAATTTGTTCGATAATGTCACCGATTATTACTTTTGGGCTGTTATTTATGATAGAACGTTTGCCAAATATTTCGACAGATTTGCAAATCAAAGAATACGACGACCCGGACCATCCTTTGCTAAAGAAGTTGACTGAAATTTCGCCCGGCACATACCAACACACAATGGCAGTAGCTATGCTTGCCGAACGTTGTGCTCGCGAAATTGGAGCAAATCACCTGCTCACAAAAGTCGGCACTTATTATCATGACCTTGGCAAGATGGAAAAGCCCGAATATTTCACTGAAAACCAGATTGGTATCGAAAATAAACACGAGCAAATTTCACCAAAAAAGAGTGCTCAGATTATCATTGACCATGTTGCCGCCGGTATTGAATTGGCGAGACAGTATAAATTGCCGCAACGAATCATAGATTTTATACCGATGCACCATGGCACTACACTTGTCAAACATTTTTATGCCCAAGCTTTGGAAATGAATCCTGATAAGGAAATCAATGAAAGCGATTTCCGCTATCCGGGTCCGAAACCCAGAACAAAGGAAACAGCGATATTGATGATTTGCGATAGTGCCGAAGCAATTTCGCGTATTGAATCAAAATCACTTGAGGAAATCGAAAATATTATTGAAAAAAATATCCAAGACAGAATCCTTGACGGACAGTTTGACGAATGTAACATAACAATAAGCGATTTGAATAAAATCAAAACGGTTATAGCAAAAAGTCTTATTGGTATGGGGCACAAACGGGTATCGTACAAAGAGATTCCGAAAAAAAATTAAATGGAAACGATAAATAGAAATTTTCTGAAGTTGATTAATTCATTTGTTCAGTTTTTGAGTTTGGAAAAGGGGCTCGCTGACAACACCAAGCATTCGTATTTGCATGACGTCCGTAGTTTTGCTTCATATTTACAGACCGAGGGCATAGAGACATTTGCGGATGCACAATCAATCAATGTTGAAAATTTCTTAGCTCAATTGACTTCAATGGGTCTGGCAACTTCCAGCCGTGCACGATATTTGTCCTCAATTAGGGCATTGTACAAATATCTTGTCTCGGTAAATAAAGCGAAAGATGATATAACCGAAACCATCGAACAAGCAAAATCCGGCAGGAAATTGCCCGAAACGCTGACTATTGATGACATTAACAAAATTTTAGACCAACCTGACACAGCTTCTCTTGCCGGAATAAGAGACAGAGCCATGTTTGAGACAATGTACGCTTGTGGACTGAGAGTTTCGGAATTAATCGGACTGACAAAACGCGATATTTTGGAAGAATCGGAAATTGTCCGCGTATTTGGCAAAGGGTCGAAAGAGCGAATTGTGCCTATTGGGCAATCAGCTCTCGAATGGATTGCTCGATACATGGGCGAAGCGCGTTCGCAGTTTTATGTTCCAAACAAATCGCATGACTTTCTATTTCTGAATCAACGCGGTTCGCCGCTATCTCGGATGGGAATATGGAAATTATTGGCAAAATATTCGGCTATGGCTGGAATTAGCGTAAAGGTTCATCCGCATATTTTCAGGCATTCATTTGCTACGCATCTGCTCGAAGGTGGCGCCGATTTGCGAGCCGTCCAAGAAATGCTCGGGCATTCGGACATATCAACTACGCAAATTTACACCCATTTGGACAGAGAGTTCATCAAAGAAGTTCATCGCACTTTCCATCCGCGAGCATAATTAGCCAATACTTTCGGAAAGTTCCATCCAGCGTTCGGTTTTTTCGTCAATCATGTTCTGCAATTCTTCAATCTTAGAAGATATACTTTCGATTTGCTTGTAATCTTTACCGTCGTGATTAGTCATTTGCTGTTGATGGTCATCTAATTCAATTTCCAGAGCGGAAATTTCCTCTTCGAGCAAATCAAATTCTCTTTGCTCCTTGTAAGAGAGTTTTTTGCGAACTTTGTCGGTGTCTTTGACTCTGGTATCGGTTTTGACTTGCGACTGACTTGCTAATTGCCTTCTGAGAGATTCTTCCTTTTCCTTTTGCTCGAGATAGTAAGAATAATTTCCGGGATATTCCTTAATCGTACCGTCCGGACGGAATACCCAAACAAATTCGACCATACGGTCAATGAATGCTCTATCGTGGGAGACGATAATCAAAACACCGTAGAAATCATCAAAATAAGATTCAATAGCATTCAATGTTTCGATATCAAAATCATTCGTCGGCTCATCGAGCAAAATCACATTCGGATTAGCCATAAACATACGCAAAAGTGCCAATCTCCGGCGTTCACCACCAGATAATGTGGAAATTTGGGCGAAATGCTGATATGGAGGAAACAGGAATCGCTCGAGCAATTCTTTAGCTGTTATAAAGCGGTCTCGTCCAACTCCCACGTCAATAAATTCGGCTATTTCACGCAATGAATTGATAACAGTTTGGTCATCTTTCAAATCATCAATTTCTTGCTTGAAGTACCCGACTTTGGCACTTGAACCAAGTTCGAAGCTACCGTCATCGGTTTGGATTTTTCCGGCTAAAAGATTGAGCAAAGTTGATTTGCCGCAGCCATTGGGTCCAATTATTCCGATACGGTCTTTGGGTTTTGCCATATAAGTAAAATTGCTGAATAGCTTGACACCTGCGATAGATTTGGCAACGTAATGAGCTTCGATGATGGTATTACCCAAAAATGTTTTGCCCAATTCGATTTTGATTTTTTTATCTTTCGATTTAATCGAGCTTTTTTTCAATTCGTCAATCCAATCAATGCGGCTTTTTTGCTTGGTCCGACGTGCTTTGGCGCCTTTTTGCAACCAAGCAAGCTCATTGCGAAGTTTAGATAAATTGTGCTCTAAAGTGGAAGATTGAGTTCGGGCAAAAATTTCTTTCTGTTCGAGATATTTCTCGTAATTGCCCTCATAAGTGAAAATTTTCCTATCGTTGATTTCGAGAATACTCTCAGATACTGCATCGAGAAAATATCTATCATGAGTCACGAAAATCAACGATATTGGCATAGATTGCAAATAATCCTGTAGCCATTGAATTGTATCAGCATCAAGGTGATTTGTGGGTTCGTCCAATAAAAGCAAATCCGGGCGTGACATCAGTACATACGCCAAAGCGACTCGCTTCTTTTGCCCACCGGACAAAGTATGAACGATAGCTTCATGATTTGTGATGCCGAGCATACCCAGATATTTTTTAGCTTCGAGTTCGTGATTCCAGCCGTTCAATGAATCAAGTGTATGATTGATTTCGGAAAAGCGAGCTGATTCGATATCGGTCAAATCGGGCTTGTGCGAGTATTTGTGATGCTCGTCAATCAAGTTGTTGATTTGCTCATTGCCTTTCATCACAAATTCAAGAGCTGAATCGTAGGAATCAAATTCGGAATTTTGGTCAAGGTACATCAATTTTGTGTTGTTGTTTACCACAACAGAACCTGAATCAGGGTTTTCAATGCCGGAAATAATTTTAAGCAAAGTAGATTTCCCGGCACCATTCTTTCCGATGATGCCGACTTTATCACCTTGGTTCATTCCAAAAGAAATCGAATCAAAAAGGACTTTGTCCTTAAAAGATTTTGATATATCGCTGCAAGATAGTATATTCATTTATTTTTTTACAAAACTTTTTTGGTTGTAAAGACGCTTTTTTGCCTCTTCTTTCATCATAGTCAAATCTAATACAATCAGTCCGTCTATGGAATTGTTGAAGTTTACATTAACGCACCAATTGATAATTGTTGCACCGCCGTATTCGCACAATTCTGTATAACGACGTAACAAAATCGGAACTGATAAATTCATGATGCGAAGTGCTTCTTTGAGATTTTTAAAATCATCAATATAGTTATCAGCAGTTAAAATGGCTTCGACTTCTTTCATAATGTTGTCGGATATTTCGTACTCGTATATGGGTGTAGCCCACTCAATATTGCCACCATACCATTTTTTGTAATATGATGTAATTAGTCCCTTAGCAAATCCGGAATAAGAGTCGCTTATTGATACTGCACCCCAGGCATATCTGATTTCGGGATTCCTGATAATGAAAGCCACCATGCCCTGCCAAATCAAGTCGAGTGCGTTGCTATTCCAATACTTTTGTTGGATAAAACTCCTGCCGACTTCGATAGATTGGCTCAGAAAGTTATCAGTGCCTTCGTTCAAACTAAAAAGAGAACTATTGTAGAGTCCTCTTTTATCGAATTTACGGATAATCTCCGACCCTATACCGAGTCGGTACGAACCAACTATATCTAAATGTTCATCATCCCAAAGAATAATGTGTTTGTAGAAAAAATCATAGATGTCTATATCGCATATTTTGCCGGTTCCTTCGCCAACTTTACGGAAAGTAAGCTCTCGCAAACGCGAAATCTCTTTCATAACATTTTGAGCTTTTGAATAATCAACGAGATAGATTCGCTTATCATCGAAAGTCGAGCCGAGTAATTCGCTATTTTTGAGTTCTTTTTCAACAAGACTGGGTTCAACAGGATGAATCACAGTCTTGTCGGTCTTAAAATTTCCGACTTTGCCTGCCCCCAACTTGTAAGTATGTTGGAGTAAAAGTTTTGCCAGCACCTTTGGTTTTAGTAAGCTAAATGATTTTGCAGGAATTATCTCGCCTACAAATATCGAAATAGCTTTCCGACGGTGTCGAAAAAGTTCGCCCGGAAGCATCAACATGCCAAGCCTATCATGGATAAGTGCAGACAAATAAAACAGCATCGTGTTTCTGCCTTTGATAAATATCGGGAGAATTGGTGCGGACATTTTTGTGCTAAACTTGGTAGCTCCATTGTACCATTTCCGGTCACGAATGCCTTTGAAAGACAATCGAGACACTTTTCCTGACGGAAAAATAATGACAGCTTCCTCGTTTAACAGCGCCTGTTCAATAGTGGCGATTTGAGTTCTTTGGCTTGAGATGGAGTATATATCTAACGGTAAGAAAACATCACTCAAATTTTCGACTTTCATCAACAAATCATTGGCGACGATTCGTGCATCGGGGCGAACTTCGCGAATTGCTTTTACGAGTGCAAGTCCGTCCAATCCACCGAGCGGATGATTGGAAACAATGACAAGTCTGCCTTCTGCGGGTATTTTATTCTTGTCGCTCTCGGATATTTTATAGCTAAAACCTAAGGTATTAAATAATGAATTTATGAAATCTAAGCCGATATTATTTTGATTATTGCGGATAAATTCATTGATTTCCTTGAGTTTCAGTAATTTTGTCAGGGCGAATAAGATGAACTGATTAACAAAAGGCGGTTTCTTTTCAAAAAACTCCGGCGCCTTTGATTCAATCAATTGCTTTATATCAATTTCTTTCACTTAATTTGATTTCGTTTTTGTCAATAAAAATGAATTTGTATAATAATCATTGTTTTGGGATTATGATACATTGTTATAAATTATAAACGCATATAAGTATGGAAACTTGTTTTAAACAGTAGAATATTATGATAGGTCTATCAGGATAAGAATAGGCTAAAGTTTGAGAATCGTCTGAGATTTATAAAAAAACAAGCTAAAGTATTCTCAGTTTTTTTTGTATTCAAATTCCTTTAGTAGAAATTGAATATGACCTTGTTAAGATTCATTAGCGAATAGCAACAAGACTAAGATTAGCCCGCCATTTCTAACTCTCTATCATTAGATTTGTTCACGAAACTTTTTTGGTTGTAGTAACGGTTCTTTGCATCTTCCTTCAGCTTAGTCATATCCAATATAATCAGACCATCTATGGAATTATTGAAATTCACATCAATGCACCAACTTACAAAGTTAGAGCCGCCGTATTCGCATAGCTCGGTATAGCGTCTAAACAAAACCGGCACTGAGAAATTCAAATTCTTTAGTGCATGTTTGAGATTTTTGAAATCATCAACATGATTATTAGCGGTCAGTACAGATGCGATTTCACTCAGATATTTTTCCGGTGTGACATATTCATAGACAGGTTCAGCCCATGATTTATCGCCGCCATACCACTTTTTGTAGTACCCGATAATCAGTCCCTTAGCCAAATCCGAATAAGAATCACTTATCGAGACGGCTCCCCAGAGATACTTTATTTCGGGATGGCGAATGAGAAAGGCTCCAATTCCTTGCCAAATATAATCAAGGGCGTTGCTTTTCCAATATTTTTGTTGGATAAAACTCCTGCCGACTTCGATTGATTGGGTTAAAATTTCATCAAAACCATCATTTAAAGCGAACTGCGAACTGTTGTATAGTCCGTTTTTGCCAAATTGGTCCAAAATTTCGGAAGTGATGCCAAGTCTGTACGAACCAACGATATCTAAAGTCTCTTCATCCCAAAGCACGATATGTTTGTAGTACAAATCATAAATATCCATATCATAAGTTTTGCCTGTCCCCTCGCCAACTTTTCGGAAAGTCACTTCACGCAACCTCGAAATTTCTTTCAAAACATTGTTAGCATTGGCATAATCTACGAGATAAATTTTCTTTCCGTCGAAAGTATATCCCAAAAGTTCATTGTTTTGAAGCTCTTTTTTGATTAAACGGGTATCAACGGGGTGAATGACGGTCTTTTCAGTCACAAAATTGCCGGTTTTGTTTGTACCAATCTTATAGGTATGCTGCAGCAACAATTTTGCTTGGACTTTTGGTTTGAGCGATTTAAAGGAATTGGCAGGAATCAAATCCCCGACAATCATTGTGATGATTTTGTCCTTATGACGGAATAATTCGCTTGGCAACATGAACATGCCGAGTTTATCGTGGATGAGTGCCGATAAATAGAACAAGAGTGTATTTCTGCCTTGGATAAAAATCGGCAATATTGGAGCGGACATTTTGGTACTGAACTTAGTGGCGCCATTTCGCCATTTCAAATCACGAATGCCTTGCATTGTCAGACGTGATACTTTGCCGGAAGGGAAGATTATCACGGCTTCTTCGTTTAATAATGCTTGCTCGATTGCTGCAATTTGGGATTTCTGCCCCGAAATTGAATAGACATCTAAGGGTAGAAAAACTTCAGATAGGTTTTCGACTTTCATCAGCAAATCATTGGCTACGATGCGGACATCGGAGCGAACTTCACGTACTGCTTTGACGAGAGCCAAACCATCTAAACCTCCAAGAGGATGATTGGCAACGATGATAACTTTGCCTTCAGCCGGTATTTTACGCTTGTCGCGTTCGGAAATTCGATAGCTAAATCCCAATGTATCAAACAAGCGATTGATGAATTCAATTCCATGAACACTATGATTCTCGCGAATAAATTTATTTATTTCATTCAATTTCAAGAACTTCGCCAATGCAAACAGTATAAATTTATTCACAAAAGCAGGTTTCTTTTCAAAGAAGTCTGATGACTTTGATTCTATCAATTGCTTTATATCAATTTCTTTCATTAAATTTGAATTTAGTTTTAACACAAAATATTTAGCCAATTTAAACAAAGTTATTCAAATATAAAAGCAGTTTTATGTTAATTTGGAGCCATAAATGTTAAGCCATCGTAAATTTTGTGAATTTGCATTTGTCCTAATGCTCGTATTCACACTGCCATCATACGGGCAGACAGATATGCAAATTAACAAATCAAATTTAGGATTTTTCTTGAGTGGTGGCGTTGGATTGCACGATACTGAAACAAAGGCTTTGTTTGGACCACCATCGTGTTGTAATGATGAATTGGATGGTTCGGGTATGTATCTCGGCTTTGGGGCTGAGTATATTTACAATTATTCGGATAAGCTGAGTTTCACATTCAGTACCGGAATAGAACGGCACAAAGTGGATTTTATTAGTCCCGAGAAAATGATTTTGAATATTGATGGCGAGCCGATTGAAGGCTCGTTCAATCATAATACCGAACTTGAGATTTTCTTCATACACCCACAAATGGGACTCATGTACGAATTTTACTACGATTTTCTGCTATCATTGAAGTTGGGTTCAATTTTTCATTTATCGAATTCAGTCTCACAATATGAGGAACTCCAAGAACCTGACGATAGAGGCGTTTTCCCTGATTCGGGCACAAGAGTCAGGAACAAGAAAGAAGGCGAAATAGACAATTTTTCCTCATTATTACCATCGGTTGAAATTGCTTTACACAAAAGAATGCCTTTGAGCTTGAACAGCACTTCGTTTTTACAATTGACAGGCTCCGTCAACTACATACCTTTGGAAATAGTCAAGAACAGCGGATGGACGATTTTTACTTTTAAACTAAAAGCATCATTTTATTTTCCTATATAAAGTCATTTTTTTCATTGTCAATAGTTTGCTAACCCTTAAGTTTGAATTGTAGCACAAGACAAAATCCGAAAAAATGAACAAAATAAGAGTTTGGATCCGTTATATATATTTGCAATCATCGCGACAAGCCTCGCATTGGTTGGAGCATCTACAGACTACCGAGCATTTGTTTATGATAGCAATGGCAGTTATCATCGGTGTAGTTTGTGGCTTTGGAGCGGTTGGAATCAAATATTTAGTTGATTTGATTTCCGGAATAGCCTTTGGGCATGGTGGAAATCTATTAGAGCGAATATCCAACACACCATGGTACATGTTACTCCTAATACCTACAATCGGTGGATTGATAGTTGGACCAATCACGCATTTCTTAGCGCCCGAAGCACGCGGTCACGGTGTACCTGAAGTTATGCAGGCAATATTGACCAAAGGTGGCGTAATCAGACCTGTAGTTGCACTTGTCAAATCATTTACCGCAGCAATCACAATCGGTACCGGCGGTTCGGTCGGAAAAGAAGGTCCAATCGTGCAAATCGGTGCATCAATCGGCTCCACAATCGGGCAATTTTTTAGAGTGCCCACTCGTAGAATGAAAACATTGGTCGGATGCGGTTCAGCAGCAGGTATAGCGGCGGTATTTAACGTTCCGGTTGCAGGAGCCTTATTCGCAATTGAAGTCATATTGCTTGATTTTTCGGTCAAACAATTTGCTCCGATTGTGATTTCATCAGTAATTGCAACTACAATTGCACACGCATTTGTAGGGAATTTTGCCGAATTCTATATCCCGCCTATTATCATGCACAGCAATATTGAAATAGTTTATTACTTCGTTTTGGGTGCTTTGTGTGGATTAATCTCATTTTTGATGATTAAAGTTTTATATTTTTCGGATGATTTTTTTGAAGAAAAGGTGAAAATCCCGCCATATTTAAAACCTGCGATTGGTGGGTTCATAGTTGGTATAATTGGGATTTATTTCCCCCAAGTTATGGGTGTTGGAAACGATATGATAAATATCTCTATCAACAATCAAGCTATTTGGTACATCGCATTTGCTTTGATTTTCTTGAAAATTATTGCAACGTCAATCACTCTCGGCTCAGGCGGTTCAGGTGGCACTCTTTCACCGGCTCTTTTTGTTGGTGCGGTACTCGGTGCATTCTTTGGGTCGGTAATGAATTTCATTGCACCCGAAACGACAGCTCAGTCCGGCTCGTATGCTTTGGTTGCTATGGGTGGACTTATTGCTGGAACTGTGCGAGCGCCACTCACAGCAATAATTTTAGTATTTGAATTGACTAAAGAATCATCATCCATTTTACCCTTGATGATTGTTTGTACAATTAGTTTAATACTGTCTTCAAAGCTTTCGCGAGAATCAATTTACACTCTGCGTCTTGTGATGAATAAAATCCAAATCAAAAATTATGCTGAAACGAATGTAATGAAAACCATTCTCGCAAAGGATGTGTATTCGACTACATTCATCTCAATACCCGAAAACTACACATTCGAGCAGATTGTGAAAATTATGATGCAAGATGAAGTACAATCAATCTCGGTGCATGATTTGAGCGGAAATTTCATGGGTATGATTTCAATCAACAACATAAAAGATGCACTTTTTGACCACGAAAGTCTGAATTTTGTCATCATCGCCGGAGACATTGCTGATAAGAATGTCCAGAGAGTTGCATTGCATGAAAGTTGCATGAATATTATCGACAAAATGGGCAAATGCAATCATGACATTTTACCCGTTATGGATAATAAGAATTTAAACAAACAAATCGGAATCATTTATCGCCGCGAAATTAATGACTTATACTCGAGAGAAATCGAAAAAATTGAAATGACTTCAGATTTGGCACAAAAAATCACAAAAATGAATGTGGATAATGACGTCCAATTCATCGAGGGGCACGTAATTGCCGAAATCAAAGTCCCCAATAAATTCGTTGGCAGAACAATCGGTGGACTGAAAATCCGAAACGTTTACGATGTGGACATCATATCAATCAAAACTGATACCGGAACCGAACAAAAAATCAAGGCTGTACCCAAAGCCGATTACGTCTTGACTTCGAATGATTACCTTATCATAGCTGGTGAAATCGAAAAAGTGAACAAATTGAAAAACTTGATTTAATCATTTTAAGATATTCAGTTCACGAAGAAATTTATACGTAATTTCGACTCTATCTCGCATAAAATGATTGTCCATACTATCTCGAACTGAAATATTCAGGGCGAAAATTTGAGCATTACCTTTGCTTTCTACCCAACCCACAAACCAGCCGACATTATCTGCAATTGAAGCCCCTGTTTTGCCACGAATGATGTAATTACCGTCTTGATTGTACATCATCATTTCCTTAACAATGCCAACAGTTCTCGTTGAAAATGGCAATTCATTCTTATAGAGTTTTGTCAAAAATTTTACTTGCTCGTCGGCGCTAATTTTCAGACTGCCGTCGAGCCAAAACTCATCAATTTTACTTGCTCTGACCATAGTGCCATAATCGGTCAAAGTATCGAGCCAAATTTTCATTGTGCTGTCACCAATGCGATTTGCGATGTCCTTATAATACCACACAACAGAATATTTGAAAGCAGAAGCCAAATCGTGGTCGCGATTCCAATCTGCAATTGCTTTTTCAATCCCGTTGTATCGAATTGTATCTTTATCTGATTGAACAGCCATTGTTTCGAGGGCAATCAATGAATTTGGGATTTTGAAAGTCGAAGCCGGAGAATACCTCTGAAAACATCTTTCACGATTTACAAAAGTTGTCATTTCCGTATTTATGTCATATACCATAAAGCAGCCACTATAAGCTGCCGAATCAAGAATGCTAAGCAAATCATTGCGATATTCCTCCTTGCTCGAGCAAGAACAAATCAACAGTAAAATCACGAAGTATAGCGAATATTTCATAAAAATCCCCAATAAAAATAGAATTCAGTTTTAACTTTTTTTAAAAATAATATAATAAAATGAAACTTATCTTATCTTTAGTTGTTATAGTGATAACATTTGTACAAAAAGGGAGAAAAGATATGAAATTTTTAATGAAAACACTTGTGTTTGGTTTTTTTATGTTTGCTGTTTATGCTTGTGGTGAGCAAAACGAAAGACCTCAAGCTACAGAACCTAAGGACCTAAATCTACCAAAGCCTGATTCACTTGTAGATCAGTTTAGTTATGTTCAAGGTTATGAATTTGGATTTTTCCAAAGTTTCGATTCAGTAGTATTAAATTTTGATTATTTCATGCAAGGTTATTGGGATGCCTTCAATAAGAAAGATGCTATGTTTAATCAAGATTCACTCGAATTTATAAAACAATCTTGGATGCAGAGAATACAAGAACAACGGGACGCTAAACTTGAAGTAACTCGTAAAAAAATGGAGGAAGTTGGTAAAGAAGTACTTGAAAGAGACCAAAAATTCATGATGGATATTAGACAGAAAGAAGGAATGATTACCAGACCAAGTGGTTTAGTTTACAAAATCATTCAACAAGGCAAAGGTCCGGTGCCAACAAATGATGACTTTATCAAAATGCACTTTGTACAGAAGTTGACTGATGGAAAAATTATTGATAGCACTTACAAAGGAAATCCTTTTGATTTGCCTGTTCAGGCTGTTTATCCGGGTTGGAATGAAGCATTGAGAATGATGCCTGTAGGTTCTATTTGGGAACTATACGTCCCACCACATTTAGCATTTCGCGACATGGGTCTTGGAGATATTATTCCTCCTCATTCAGCTATTATTTTGAGAATAGAGCTTATAAGCATTCTTGAAGGTGAAGAATTGCAAAAAGCAGTTCATCATTTTATGCAAATAATCTCAGCAGAGTGGCGGTCAACCAGGTGGTCCCGGCGGACCCGGTGGTCCTCCATCAGGGTGGTCCTCCTCCCTGGAGGAATGAGATAATAGGTTGAAATTTTTTATCTAAAGAAGGGTTGCAGAAGTAACTTCTTTTTTATTTATTTATTTTACTTTGGAACTAATCTTCTTTTCGTACAACATTGCATACTTCAGAAATGTTCCCATCATACTAAAAGATGCAACCAAGCCGAGCTTTCCATCCATGAACGCTCCACGACGTATATACATGTTACAAAAAGCAAATATGGGATTGGCAATCAAATTGAAAAATGAAACGGTTCTTCCTCGCTCAAAATAATTTTCAGCAGACAATCGCGCATATTCGACAGTTTTATGGAAGTGCGTTTTCATCGAATCATACGAATAATGCAGCATTTCGCCTTGCATTTCGTCTGTTTTGCCGTCAACGATAAGATTTTCATGAACAAAATCGCCGACCCACTTTGGATTTGAATTTCGTCGGACTAAGCGTAATTTTTTATCCGGCTGCCAAGCGTATTCCATGATTTTGCCACAATACACTGAGCGCCGATTGATAAAATATCCGTTAATGTCTTGTCGCAAACAGAGATTTCCTGCAATTTCAAAACGCAGCGCGGGAGTAAAAACTTCGTCGCAATCTAAAAAAAGCACCCAATCTTTGGTACATTTTGTCAACGCCGAATTTTTTTGCTCTGCAAATCCTTTCCAATCCTCAATATAAACTTTTGCACCAAAACTCTCGGCAATTGCTACAGTATTATCAGTCGAGCCGCTGTCAACAATAATAATCTCGGAGCATAGCCCCGCGACACTCTCCAAAGTGTGCGAGATTCGATTTTCTTCGTTGAATGAAATTAAGGCAACTGATATTTGGCAACTGTTCATTATCTTAGCATAATTTTTTTATTCAAATTCTAAAACAAATATAAAGCCAAAATACAAAATATGATGGACATAATGAAGTTTGAAAATGCTCAAAATATTGCGGTCGTCAGAACTGATAAACTTGGCGACATGGTGCTCACTTTACCTTTGGTGAAGGCGATTAAGTCGAATTTCCCTGATAAGACTGTATCAGTCATAGCCCAAAGCTATTGCAAGCCATTGCTGATGAATACGGAATACATTGACAAATGCTTTTATATTGATGAATTCGACAATGGAATAAAAGAAATTTTTAGACTTGAAAAATTTGACGCTGCTTTTTTTCCGAGACCGGTTTTTGATGAAGTGCTTGCAGCATTTACAAGCGGTATCAAACTTAGAATCGGGTCTGCGTATCGTGCCTATTCGATTTTATTCAACCACAAAGTCCGTGACCATCGAAAAGTATCGAAATTTCACGAAGCACAGTATAATGTGAGAATGTTAGAATCTATAACCGGAGAGAAATATAAAACTGAGCTAATCAGACCGATGATTGATGATATTGCGAGTCAAAAGATTCAAAATTTGCTTCAAAATTCGCAAGATAAAGTAAAAATCATCATTCATCCAGGCAGTGGCGGTTCTGCTCGAGATTTGCCGATTGAAAAATTAATAGACGGCTTAGAAGCGTTCGCAAACGTAACAAAATTCCAATTCATAATAACGGGAATTGCCTCGGAAAGCAAGATTTGCGATGATGTGCATCAAAATTTAGCTCAATCACTAAATTTTTGCGGAAAATTAAATTTAGAAGAAATGATTGCACTCATCGAATTTAGCGACGGTATGATAGCAAATTCTACCGGAGTATTGCACATAGCGGCTTCGCTCGGTAAACGAATAATCGGATTTTACCCCAATTCACCTCATATCAGTCAAAAGCGATGGGGACCCTATGGCACAGAATCCGTTATCATCAATCCACCAATTGACAAGAATACGCAGCTATCAGACGATATGAGCAAGATTGACAGCAAAAAAATCACTGAAGCAGTGAATAAGCTCTTTGGTAAAGATTAAAATGGTGTCCATGCAAAAGATGCAACAGGGAAAATATACGGCACCGAGAATACAGCAAGCCCGAAATCTGCTGAAAATGAACTATTTTGCATACGTACACCAGCCATGATAGCAGTATTCGTCACACTTGAAATATTGATATTCCAAAGTTCACCTATGAAATATAATCCGTGGCGCCGTGAAAACTTAGTTTTGATGCCGACTCCAATTCCAAAAGCGCCGTCTTCGTAGATAAAATCAATAACTTCAACTCCGAATCGAGCTGTATAAAAATCTTTATTTCCGGTTTTGAGGAAAATAATTCCGTTAATATCAGTCCTTTCACCTGTGAAATTGATTGAAGTGTAAACGTGATTCAGGTTGTTTCGATTATTGACAAAAGTAAGATTGCCACCAAGTGCCAATGACATTCCGCCGGGAGCATTTTCCCAAAACATCCTCACTAAAGTAGCTTTGGCATTAATTATCGAAATTTGGTCATGAGATAGAACCGTGGGCAAAAAGCTCCTGCCAACAGTAAACGAAAAAATGTCCATCACACCAAATCCTGCGTAAAACAATCCGAGTTCGTAATTGGCAATGAAATGGTCTCGCCCGATTGCATCGCCTGTTGGCATTATGAAAATTCGATTTTTTGTCCTATCAGCGGTTACTTTCGGGTATATTTCTGCAATTTCCTTGTAATAAATCACAGGCGAGCCCAATAAAGTTTTGAGCTGGATTCCGCCACCGTTTTCGGATTCGTCTAACACATCAATTATTAGCCCCGTGAGCATGTCGCCATTTTTGAGACGCACAACGTATTCTAAGGAATCCGGGCTGGAAATTTGATTGGCAAATAATTCGGATGCCAATGCAAAGCAAAAAATGATTGTCAAAAAAAAGATTGATTTCATAAATTTATCTCTAATTATTCTGATAATGCTAATTGTCCGCAAGCGGCTTCTATGTCTTGCCCGAAAGTGTCACGAATGGTAACGCGACCACCGTTTTGTCTGATTATATCACCAAATTCCAGAATCAAATTTTTGGGAGTTGGTTTCAGTTCTTTTCCAAATCCCGAAGGCATTGCGAATGAAATATCGTTGAAAGGTATGATGTTCACTCTTGAAGGCACTCGTTTCAAAATTTTTGCAAGTCGCTTTGCATCAGCCGGAGTATCATTAAATCCTAAAAATGGGATATATTCGTAAGTTACGGGCATTTTTGTTTCGCGATAATATTCTTCGACCGCTGCAAGCAATTCGCTAAGTTTAAGATTTTTTGCTAATGGGATAATCTTGCCGCGTGTTTCATCAGTTGTGGCATGCAATGACAAAGCAAGTTTTACGGGGCGAATCTCTTTATGCAGTTGCTTTATCCTATTAGTGATGCCGACAGTTGACAAAGTGATTTTTCGTCTCGACAAATTCAAGCCCCACTCGGCAGTCATGATTTCCAAAGAATGAACAACATTTTTGTAATTCAGCAGTGGCTCACCCATTCCCATGAATACGATATTTGTGATTTCGCATCCGAGTTCCTTTTGGACTAATAAAATTTGGTCAATTATTTCGGCAGAAGTGAGATTGCGTAGCAAACCAAGCGTACCCGTAGCACAGAAGGCACATTCCACCGGGCAACCTGCCATTGACGAAATGCAAAGAGTAATGCGCTCCATTGTATCGAAATCGTCGTCATACCAAGGCATATAAACGGCTTCGATATGCTTGCCATCATTGAGTTCAAAAAGGAATTTCACAGACCCGTCAACGGATTTTCTCACCTTTGTGATTTTGATGGAAAACATCTCGAAAGTCTCACTCAACTTCTCTCTAAAGGCTTTCGGTAAGGTTTCAATTTGCGAAAAATCATCGAGATTGTTCCCATAAACAGCATTCAAAATTTGGGCAGCACGATATTGCTCGACGCCCTGCTCCACACACCATGACTTTAATTCATCTAAATTATAATTTTTAAGGTACAATGATTTTCTCGAAAATGACTAAAAAGTATAAAACGGTTTTATGAGTGAATTTGTTGCATTTCAAAAATGAATCTAAAATCAAAATGGTAATTTTGCCAAATCAACATTGCCGCCGGACAAAATACAAACAACTTTCTTTCCTTTGAAAAATTCCGGATTAGACAAAATAGCTGCCAAGGTTACGGCAGAAGATGGTTCAACAATGATTTTCATTCTCTGCCAAATCAGCTTCATCGCCTCGATAATTGCAATTTCCGAAACGCGAAAAATATCATCGGTGTATTTGCTGATGATGGCAAAAGTCTTGTAGCCGAGTGAAGTCAATAATCCATCAGCGATAGTAATCGGATTAACAGACGGCACAATAGCACCGGATTTGAAAGAACGATAAGCATCATCGGCACCTTCGGGTTCGGCTGCATACACTTTAATGTTCGGAGCGATAGATTTCGCAGCCAATGAAGTCCCACTAAGCAAACCACCGCCTCCGACTGGAGCAATTATGCAGTCAATATCGCCCATATCCTCCAAAATCTCCAATGTGGCAGTGCCTTGACCGCATATTACTTTATAATTATTATACGGATGAATGAATACAGCGCCCGTTTCTTCAACCACTTTATTTAGAGTGTCTTCGCGAGCTTGCAAGGTCGGCTCGCAAAAAATTATTTTCCCACCATATTCGCGAACAGCGTCCGATTTGACAATCGGCGAATTATTCGGCATAACAATATAAGCAGGGATATTTCGACCCGCGGCAGCTAATGCCAAAGCCTGAGCATGATTGCCCGACGAATGAGTTGCGACACCTTTTGCAGCATCAGATTCGCTCAATGATAACACTGCATTGGTAGCTCCACGAAATTTGAAAGCTCCAACTTTCTGGAAATTTTCGCATTTGAAAGAGACTTCAGCACCTGTAATTCGATTAATAGAACTTGAATTTAGTATCGAAGTTCGGGTAACATGCCCTACAATTAATTTTTTTGCGTCTATAATATCCGACAAAGTTAGTTCTGAGATTTGTTCTTTCATGATTTTATTCTTATTTTCATAATTGCAAAAATATTAAATTCTCATTAACTATTTGAGAATGAATTGTATTTATAAATGATTTCGGAGTGTTGACATGAAAAATTTTCTGGCGATTATAATTATTACGGTTTTAACATTTTGGGGATGCTCGGACGAAAAAGAGGTCCCGGAAACTGATGGCGTTCTTGCACCTGACGGAATCAGCTTCAGTGGCTACAATTGGCAAATCAAATCAACCGATAATATAGCAGATAGCCGCTATTTCTGCCTGACGGATAAATCAAATGTGAGAATTGACGATGAAGGGCATTTGGTGCTGAAGCTCACTTCGATGGATGCAATTTGGCACGGCGCGGAGTTGATTACACAAGAGAAATTCGGTTTCGGTACATTCAAAATTCAAATCGAAACGGATTTTACTGATTTTGATAGAAACGTCAGTTTCATGGCTTCCGCTATTAATGTTACTGAAGATATTTTTGAAGGTATGACCCAAGCCGGGCTTCGCTACAGTTTCTACGGCGAGGAAAACAATCCTAATCCACTTTCTTATATTTTATATGCAACTGATAAAAAATATGCTGAAGAGTATAATTCGGGAAATCAATATAGTCAGTCAAAATCTGTGACTACGCATGAAATCAAGGTTTTACCCGATGAATTAGTTTTTGAAAGCTATTCTGGCACAACGAAAGATGAGCAATTGGCTAAATATTCGACCAAAACAAGCGATGGCACAGGAAATGACTTTCTCGATATAAGTTTTTCAAAAACATTTCCTTCAAATAAGTTTATCTTTACTGTCTGTTTGGGCGAATTCAACGAACCTGAAAAAGGCAAAGATGTGGAAATCAAAATTTTGAAATTCGAATTTATTCCTCATGAAGATAGTTATAGCAAAAAATAAGAGTGCTATTTTTCAATCAAAACGACACTGAAATGCAACGAATAAAATCAAAACTGAACACGCACTCTTCCGAATATATCAGCTATTACGAGAATTCAATTCGTTTGGTTGATGAATTGAGAGCAAATCTCCAACGCGTGAAACTTGGTGGACCGGAAAGCTCTCGAGAAAGGCACATCAATCGAAATAAGCTATTAGCCCGCGATAGGATTAAATATTTATGCGATGAAAACACCCCATTTTTGGAATTAAACGCATTCGCAGCTTGGGATATGTACGATGGAGACGCACCTTCAGCCGGTGTGATAACAGGTATCGGGATTATACGCGGCAGAGAGTGCATGATAGTCGCCAATGACGCCACTGTCAAGGGTGGGACTTACTTCCCGATGACAATTAAAAAGCATATTCGCGCCCAACGCGTAGCGCTCGAAAATCGCCTCCCGTGCATTTATCTCGTAGATTCAGGCGGAATCTTTTTGCCATTTCAATCAGAAACTTTTGCCGATAAAGAACATTTTGGGAATATTTTTTTCAATCAAGCTCAAATGTCGGCTCTCGGAATTCCCCAAATAGCTTGTGTAATGGGCTCTTGTACAGCCGGTGGAGCGTATGTTCCGGCGATGAGCGACGAAACAATAATAGTCAAAAATCAAGGGACTATTTTCATTGGCGGACCGCCATTAGTCAAGGCTGCAACAGGCGAAGAAGTTACAGATGAAGAGTTGGGCGGAGCAGACGTCCACACGAAAATATCCGGTGTAGCAGACCATTTGGCGCTGAATGATGAACATGCACTATCAATTGTTCGCAATATAGTCGAAAATCTGGGACATTCGAGCAAATTTGATATTGGCAGAATTGCGCCCGAAGAGCCTTACTACGACCCGCAAGAACTATATGGGTTGATTCCTGATTCGCTGAAAAAGACTTTTAACATGTATGAAATAATCGCCAGAATCGTTGATGGCAGCCGCTTTCAGGAATTCAAAGCGGAATATGGCAAAACTCTAATCACCGGATTTGCTCGGATTAAGGGCTATCCCGTGGGAATTGTTGCAAATAACGGCGTCTTGTTCTCGGAATCATCATTGAAAGGAGCGCATTTCATAGAGCTTTGCTCGATGCGGAAAATTCCACTTGTCTTTTTGCAAAATATAACGGGATTTATAGTCGGGAAAAAATACGAACATGGCGGTATTGCTCGCGATGGCGCAAAAATGGTTCATGCAGTAGCAAATGCGCAAGTTCCCAAGTTTACAATGATTGTCGGTGGTTCATATGGTGCAGGAAATTATGCAATGTGCGGCAGAGGATATAATCCAAACCTGCTGTACATGACTCCTCACAGCAGAATCTCGGTAATGGGTGGAGAGCAGGCTGCGAGCGTATTGGCATCGGTCAAAGTTAATCAATTGCAAAAAGCCGGAAAAAAGCTCACTCAAGAAGATATTGATGCAATCAAGCAGCCGATACTCGACCAATATGAGTTGGAAGCGTCGCCCTATTACAGCTCGGCAAGGCTTTGGGACGACGGGATAATTGACCCGATTGATATTCGGCAGGTGCTTGGGCTCGGCATTTCAATGGCATTGAACAAAACAATTGACGATGCTAAATTCGGTGTTTTCAGGATGTAGGAACAAAATTCAAGGAAATGATAAATTGTTAAAAAAAGTATTAATTGCAAATCGAAGCGAAATCGCTTGCAGAATCATCAGAAGCTGCAAAGCTATGGGAATTGAAACTGTCGCGATTTATTCTGATGCCGATAAAGATGCACTTCACGTCAAAAGTGCAGACTACGCATATCATATCGGCGAATCAGAAGCTAAAAAATCTTACCTTGATATGGATAAAGTTATCCGAGCAGCTCTCGAAAGCGGTTGCGATGCAATTCATCCCGGATATGGATTTTTGTCCGAAAATCACGAATTCAACCGAAAAGTACGCCAAAGCGGGCTGATTTTCATTGGTCCGAGTGCTGAATCAATGGAATTGATGGGCTCTAAAACAAGCTCGCGAACTTTGATGATTGAGCATGGTATCCCCGTTGTTCCGGGCACATTCATTGATAAATTAGCTGACAAGGAAATTGCTGAATTAGCGGACGGAATCGGCTATCCCATTTTAATCAAAGCTGCTGCAGGTGGTGGTGGCAAAGGTATGCGTGTTGTTCGTGCGAGTAGTGACTTGCTTTCTGCGATTGAATCCGCTCGCCGGGAATCTATGTCGGCATTTGGAAGCGACGAAGTGTTTATCGAAAAATATGTCGAAAACCCTCGCCATATCGAATTTCAGATTGCTGCAGACCAACACGGCAATATTGTCCACCTTTTCGAGCGAGAATGTTCAATCCAACGTCGCCATCAAAAAATAATCGAAGAAACGCCATCCACAGCTTTGACAAATGATTTACGAGAAAAAATGGGCGAAGTAGCCAAAAAAGTTTGCCAAGTGGCAAATTATAATAATCTCGGCACTGTGGAATTTCTCTTCGATAATTCGGGCAATTTTTACTTTCTCGAAGTAAATGCCCGAATCCAAGTTGAGCACCCGATTACCGAAGAAACTACCGGAATAGACCTCGTTAAATTGCAAATTGACATAGCGAATGATTTGCCATTACCTTTTGAGCAGAATGATTTGAAGCAAAGCGGTCACGCGATTGAATGTAGAATTTACGCTGAAGATGGAGACAATGACTTTTTGCCGTCATCGGGGAAGATATTGATGCTAAAAGTACCTGTTGGCAAGGGAGTGAGGTATGATTCGGGCATTGAAACTGATTCAAATGTGACAATTTACTACGACCCGATTCTTGCCAAACTCATTGTCCATGCCAATGATAGGGAATCTGCAAGATTGAAAATGATTGAAGCATTGAAAAGCAATGTGATATTGGGCGTGAAAACTTCCATTAATTTTATGATTGCTTGTCTTGAGACAGATGAATTCAAATCCGGAGAAACATTCACGAGTTTCATTGATACACATTATGATAAATTGAAAAATTACAGACAAGTTGAATTGTTGAATTTGGCTCTCGCAACGGCAAATCAATATCTTCAGGATACTGAGACAAGTCAAATTACTCACGATTACAGCAAATCAAATCCTTGGCTCGAAATGGGAACTTGGGAAATATGTTCAAAGTATGCGGCGAGGTCATTATGATTTTGAGTTATAACAATCAAAACTATCGTGTTTACGATGATAATGGCTCGTACGACATAAACAAAGTAAAATTCGACGTTACGCTTAAGCAAACATCGAAAAGCTCTTACAAAGCAATTACAAGCGAAAAATCATATGATGTATTCGTAGCGAATGATGATGAATTTTTGTATCTGTTCGTTGAAGGTAAGCAGTTTACTTTCCGAAAGCTTTCGGAAGATAATATTAGCCATGGCACAGACGCTTTGGACAAAGGGACCGGCGAAATTCACGCTCCAATGCCGGGAAGCGTTGTCAAAGTGCTTGTAAATGTGGGAGATTCGGTCGAAGTTGGCACACCTGTTCTTATCATCGAAGCCATGAAAATGGAGTCAACTCTTTACGCCGATATTGAAGGCGTCGTCACGGCAGTGAATGCAATCGAAAAAGAACAGGTCGGAACTGAAAAGGCATTGGTTGTGATTGAAGTTATTGGAGATTAAAATAGAATATTTTTAATTTCGACATTAAAATTTATTCTTAACAATTCTGAGAGTGGTATGGGTAAAAATTTTGTTTCTAATCAAACAGAATCCGTAAAAATGTTCGGCAATCCAGTCGTCGAAGCTTTATCGAAAGTACATTGGACAGTGCCACTGATAGTATATATTCCCATCATTTTATTCTTCCAATATCAATCAATTTTTACCTACAATTTTGGCATTCTCGAGTCATTTGCTTTGTTCTTGGGAGGCTTGTTTATATGGACACTGACTGAATATTTGTTGCATAGATTTGTATTTCATTTCGAACCGAAATCGGCATTGGGTAAGCGGCTGCATTGGATGTTTCACGGCGTACATCATGATTATCCGCAAGACAGATTCAGACTTGTGATGCCACCTTCGATTTCATTGCCACTTGCTACTATGTTTTATTTCCTTTTCCTATTCATTTTTGGCAGCGTCCATTTGCCGGCAATCTTTTCGGGCTTTTTAGCGGGCTATCTAGCGTATGACACTCTTCACTATGCAATCCATCATAATGGATTTAGGAATTCATTTATGTTGAAAATTAAGCAACATCACATGAGGCATCACTATACCGAACCAAATGAAGGGTTTGGAGTGTCGAGTCCATTGTGGGATTATGTTTTCAATACCCGACCGACAAAGAAGTCCGGTCAATAGTTACTTTTCATTTTCCGAAGTGTAACTGACTTGATGTAATTTGCTTGAACTGATACATTCAAAATTTCGATTTTTGATGATATTGGATCAGGAATTATGCTAACGAAAACTTCGTCAGATTTGGAATCAATCTCGAACCAATAGTCATCTTCCAAATTTGGCAATGTTAGGTAAGCTTTTTGGAGATGTTCCAATTTCAATTGCAAGGTTGAATCAAACAATTCGGTACGAATTTGCAAAGTATCTGCGAATAAATATCCGGGAATCGTGATTCCATCCTCATTTCGGCGAATCCCCACTTTAGAACTATTCAAACGAATGTAAACTTTTGAATGGAAGTCACTTTCTCGCAAATAGATAGAAATGGGTTTATATTCAGCATGAAATTTTTCGATTTGCTCGAGTTCACGACCTGTTCTAAAAGTGGGATAGGTGCCAATGTTGAAAATAATCAAATCAGGCTTGCGAGATAAAACATATTCGGCATCGCCGAGTTCGTGCCCCAACATACCATCGCCAACATCAACCGGGCGATTTTTCGCAATATGCTTATCATTCAAACCGAGCATATCCAATGCCGGCAATTCCGACCAATATGGTATGCAACCCGCCGCTGTGACAGCGACTAAGGGCTGAGTCTCCGAAAATGAATTATTAAGTGTTAGTCCGAGTTCTTTGCCAATCCATTCCCAGCGCTCATGTTTGGCTCGACGGCTTGGCGTATTTACAAATTGCAATCCTATAAACAAAAGCACAAAACATGAAATCAAGACCGGCTTAATCGCTTTACCGGAAAATCTCTCAATTCTTGATAAAAATGACATAATTTGATGGTTGCTATCCAATATGAGCCAGATAAATGCTACAACAACGACGCCCATATGCCGGTACGCAGGGAATATATCTCCCCCAATGAAAATCAAATAGGGAAAATACAGCATGAGAAAAATCAGAATATAAAGATAACTTGGGTTTGATTTCCATTTGGATGAAAAAAGTTGCTTGAATGCAAAAATGGAAAATGGCAGCATAAATAATAATGCCCCCAAAACATATTCGAGCCCATTTAGTAAGTGATTGCCCGAAGGAGTGATTTTGACATAGGCAGTATTTGGCAGCAAATCATTGTAATATATCATTCTAAAAGTTAATTGCCCGATGAAAGCAGCAATCGGAAAGGATAGAATTTTGAAAAGAGCAATGATTTTCTGCACATTTTGCAAGGGCGAACGATACAAAATAAAAGCAAGGGCAAAAGCCACTATAAATAGCGGTGTGTCCGGACGCGTAAGAATCATCAGGGAAAATGTCGTTGCCAATAGGAGAATGTTTTTAGGATTGGAGGAATCGGCAAAATATCTCGGAATCAAATAAAAACTGAATGCGAATAAAAGCATCAATAAGGGCTGCTCAAGACCACCGATTGCCCAAACGACTATTGGGGCGGAAAATGAATAAAAAATCGCTCCTAAGTACAAATCGTTAATCGTTTTGCCTTGTTTGAATATACGGTCGTAGTAAAAAAGCACTGGAATGAGCAAAACGCAAATAAAACCCAGCAATCTCACAGTCACAATCAAATCAATACCGAAGAGCGCAATTGCAGCATTCATCAAAATCCAAAGCAAATTCGAGTAGCCCTCGACATATTCGCCATTATTCCATGTCAAAAATTCACCATCTATCAATCTTGCGGCATAACGCAATGAAATCAGAGCGTCATCCGACAAAAATGGGTAATAATATGAAGCATGTGCAAATAAGACGATTGCCGTGATTGACGACAAAATGATTAATTGCCAAGTTTTGCTGAGAGATGTCATAGAAAAAATAAATTCTTATAATTTGTAAATTTCAACAAGTGAAAATAAGAACAAATTCGATAAGAAAATTACCTAACTATGACAAGCTTCCCTCTTTGGGGCTCGTGGTAATAATTTCCTTCCGCATTTACGACAAAAAAGTACACACCTGTCGGCAAAATGCTTCCGTAATTATCACGCAAATCAAATTGAATTTTATTAAGCCCAACAGCTAATGATTTTTCAATCGTACGAACGTTTCTGCCATGCAAATCGAATACAGTAATCACACCATTGGCTCCTCCTTCGGGTGCAGCATACATAAATTCAATTTGAGTAAGCTCTGTAGCAGGATTGGGCACAACATTCGGGATTCCGATATTTGTGTTATTGAGCATAACTTTTGCCGAAAGCTCGAGTGTGTCCGCATTTCCCTCAAGGTCTGAAAAATAGACTATGATTGAGGCATCGGCATATTGCAAGGTATCGGGCATAAATCTAAAAATTGCTTTCAAATCCGTACCATCGGAAATTGGTTCGAATTCGTGCCAAATAGTGCGTTGGTAAGGATGCAAAAATCCGTTCAATCTCACAGAGACTAATTCGGGGTCGTTAAAACTTAATTTTGAATTATCGTAAAGAAACACTTCCACAACCGGTTGTCGCGAAATGTAATTCCCGTCAACGAAGTCTAAACCGTCAAACTTCAGTCTTACATGTGGCTTTTCGGTATCAGGACCCACACTTAGAGAAGTTGTCGCAGAGTTGTTAAAACTATATAGTTCATTAAGTTTTGTATCTTTGTCAAGATTGATGAAAATCGTATTCAGACTATCCAAATCCCTTGTATCAATCAGCATGCTTGTTACAATTTTTTCGTTTGCTCCGATACTTTCAATCTTGTAATCATAAGTGATTGTCTCGCTGCCACCTTTCCTGACAATAATTTCGGTATCAACATTTTCGGCTGATGCCCTGAAAGACAGATTTCTGACAGCAATATTCAATTTCGCTTCATCACCAATAACATAATGTTCTTTATCCGGCTTGGTTTCAGATTGAATAATAGCAAGTTCGGCAGTAGGTAAATAATTAACAAGAACCGAAGTTAAATTGGTTTGAGCAGAACTTAAGTTTTGTTGTATGGAAATATCCTTAGCTACAAATTCTGTTTCAAAATAAATATGGGAGTATTCACTTGCATTGATAGATGATATATCAATAGTTTGCTTCATAGCGGAACTTATAAGCAAAGTTGGAGCATTTTCCTTAGTTAGCCCATATACTTTGATATTAATATCAGCTGTAGTATTTTCTAAATTTCCGGTAAAGTTGATGTTATTCCATTTCTGAGCCGGACCGATAATTGGAGAGGTCATTTTGCCGTTGTGTTGAAATTTAGTTATAAACCCTTCGACAATTACGCTGTCACCAAACATATTAATCCCTTCAGGTATAGAGCCAACCGTTGCGCCCCGCCATCCAAGCATTGCAAATGATATATCGTAACCCATATTATCGAGATTTATGTCGAGTGTATCGCCTATTAATGAACCCAGCTTCTTAAATTCAGCAAGTAATGTATCAATCGAACCGTAGCCGGGATTTTCTTCATGCACTTTGTAAAAAACGGGCAATCTAAATGCAGAGCGACTTGAACCAATCATAACAAAATCATTTTCACTAATAGAATCGCGAAGAAATTCAACTAATCGAAAAGATGTTGAATCAGTCCGCCAAGTGGAATTATTTACATGCAATCCCCAAGTGTCGAACCTTCGATGAACTATATTATCAGGAAATGTTTTACTATTTATTACTGTTACGCTGATACCAAGTTCGTAAGGACCATCTGCAGTGACTTTGTCGCCAACTTGCATCATTAAGTAGGGTTCGAAAAAACGATTGTTTTCAGGGTCATCAACACCTTTGACACTTATAATTTTCACAGGAATGAGACTGTCATTGATAGATATATGATTATTCTTGACAGCTAAATTTTCGAGGTCATCAAATTGAAGCTTATCATTGAAAGGTAAAGTCCAGTTTGCTTGATTATTACTGCTTAAATCGGAAGCTACAAAGGGTAAAATAACGAAACCATTATCATTTATACTTTGTTCGATACGTTTCGATTTCAACAAATACAAGGCGCCTGTTGTGAGGCTTGTGTTTGGAGTATAATCAATATGTGTTTCGCTGATGATAATATTGTCGGATTGCTCTTTGGTAGTGGAATAATCAAGAATATGACCATTATCGGGGTTTACCACTTGAAATTCATAATCGAAAGTGCCATTCAATGGCTCGATAAACCTGAATTTTGGAGTATCGGAATTAACATCCCACATTGCAAGTGGCTCGACAGGCAACAATTGATTGCCAAACACTTCGACAGAAAAAGAGATTTGATTATTTGAGCGGTCAATATCGTTTGTTCTATCGTCGGGGTCAGCAATTAAAGTTATAGTGTGAGTACCACTCATAGATTTCACAGGCAAATCAAAGGAGAATTCTTCGCTGGAGCACAATCCGGTATATTGGAAAGAGAGTGTATCGCTTTCACCTTTGAATGTTCTGATGAGTAAAAGTTTAAAGTTGGATAATGCTTTGATACCATAATTGTTGAGTGAACCTGTAATAGAAACAGTTTCCTCTTTGTCACTAATATTTGGGTTGATTTCGGAATTGATTCTGATGTCCGATTTCAAAAGATACAAATCGGGGTCTGTACCAAGTCTAACACGAATAAGCGGGTCACCAAGCATTGTGAATTGGTAGAGAGTCCATAATTGGGTTAATACTTGTGGCGCCATTTTACTCTTACCAAACTGGAGTATTTCGGCTAAATTACGCTCTCGCTTATTAATATCAGATAGAATTCCCAACATATTATGTGAAATATTATTATGCTCGTCAACAAAACCAAGTGTACTTGAACCTAATACACTAACAAAGCCTTTTTCCTTTTGCATTAGGTACTGTTCGTTTCGGCTATAAATGAGTCTTGGCTCAGAAAAAGCACCTGAATTGCAGGAAATGGTTGTCAGTATTCCGTATCTATCCTTATTATTTAGATTGGAAGCAGCCCAACCATCCAAATCAAAAACTTGTGCAGAAGCATGACCGATGAAAATGGTCCAAAATGCACCCTTATTGATTTCATTTCTGATTTCGCCACCTTGGAACCCGGAACTGGGCGCATCATCCAATTTTCTAACGTAATTAATGTGACCACAAAAACCATCGCTTAGAATTTTGTCCTCATAATAAATCCATATTCTTTCGAAAAATTGGCGACGTTCATTGGCTGAATCACCACCGGTTAGGAACAATACATTTTTCATCCAGCGATTGGGTGGAATAGTATCGTAAACAATGGCTTTGTCCACATAATCTCGCATTTCGGTTAAAGAATTTGCAGTCACTCTACCAACGAGAATTTCTGGTACATAGTCATCTTCACCATCTAAGCAACCATACCACCAATCGCTTGAAGGATTACCCCAAGACGGGACAAACATCTTGCTAACAGCATCTACATAATTCATGCGCGGGTCCCAAGTGGCATCACCTGCTATCATTAAATAGCGAATTTGGGGCGATTGCCAATTATCATAAGCGTGTTTCAAGAATTTCTTAATCGCATAAGGAGATTGTTTACCGAAGTTAAATTCATTATAGACATCGAATATATCAACTATTTCAATCTCAAATCCTTGAGTTTGCTTGCGAAATTCAGCTAATCGTTCTACTTCCGGTGTAAAAAGTTTATGTGTCAAATAGATAGCATTTGCGCTTCTTTCGCTACTGGCAAGATTTTTGAAAGTAATTTTCCTAATTTGAGTGTTTTGAACTGAATTCAAATCGTGAGTAAGCATATTAACGCTTCTGTTAGTATTGACATTCAAATCGGCTTGGTATCTGATACCGTTATTGGATTCGATAAAACCGGAAAAATTAACATTCTGAGTTTGTTTTAACTCTTGGACTGAATTTGCTTCGCCTTTGACTACGGCGAACGTCCAAATATCACCTGCATTGATATTCTTGACGTTTTTAGCTCCGAGTTTAGCAAATTCATCTCTATTTCCCTGCAACTCATTTGGACTGTTTACGACTGCTACAAGTTCGGTGCCGTTTGGTAATTGGCTGAGTACACCGTTAAGTGTAGAGCTAAACGCAGGGTCGAACAAGTAAACTGCTTCTGTATCGCCGGGTTTGCGATATAAAACATGAATACCATTTTTAGTATTATAAAATTTTGAATCATTCAAAACTAAGGATGTGAATTTGCTAATTTGTGCACCACCGCCATAAACAAAACCTTGCTTTTGATTCTTGCCGAATCGTATAGTTTTCTCGGCGGTATCAAGAGCAATAATTTCATTACTATGATAACCTGAAACTCTAACTGTTGAAGGGTTTTTTACAAAAAATTCGGATTTCCCTTTCGCTGCTAAAGTTTTTAATGTACCTTCGAGAATAAAGTATTGCAATCCAACAGGAGAATTTGTTGTATTATACACTTGGTGATATTCGAAGGCAATTTCGTTCAATCCAAACGATAGCTGATTGCCTTTCATTTGCCCCACCAATGTACCACTTTTGTAGCCTGTAAGTGAATCTCTATCTTTAAATTCGGCATTTACATTCAACCTCAAATCATAATATGACAAAGTTGGGACATTATTTTTAATTGTATCTTGAATTGTACGATAATGAGCAAAAAGACGAATGTCATCAGAAGCATCGCCCGTAGCATATATGCCAATCTGGGTTTTAAAAGAAGCAAGGGGTCGTTGTGGTGATGGAGTCAGCAATGCCCAATACCAACCCTCTCCCATAATAGTTCGAGAGTCCGCAGTGACACTTGTAGATGCTTCGTTACCTGCCCAATATCTATCGAAATCTGAGCCTAATGAATAAATCGTTTCCTTTTGGATATGTAATCGGAAATCTGCCTTTTCAGTTACTGTCACTTGCGCGGCATCATCAGTCAAATTATAGGACTGCGGCTCTTTTGTGTCGTCAATATATAAAAAGAACGGCTCGTGTGAGGCATAAAAATCCCAATGAGTTGTATCGCCAAATGGGCGTCTTCCGTAGAAAATCAATTTGGAATTGTTATCAATGATACCATTATCGTCAATGATATACCGAGAGTAGGGTTTGCCTTGATGAGTCATATGGATATGATTAATGCTTGCTCCCGAGAGCTCCGGCATCAAATTTATCAATTCTGCAAAAGAAATTGCCGTAACTCCATCTTCTGTGGTTTCAATCTTGATATAGGTCTTGCTTCGGTCGAACCAATCAAGTTCGCCATTATTCAATCCGAATTCATGTGCTTTAGCTTGGGAATTGAATAAAATCAAAAACCCAAACGTGATAAATACAAATATTTTCATTCTGCTGCAAAATTTGTTCATGTTCATATATATATAACACATTAGAAGGCGATTTGTTTACAACAAAGCAAAAAAAAACCATAAAATTTTCAAATTTTATGGTTTTTAGCGAAAAAACTAAATATTTTTAACTTCTTGAATCGCCGCCGTAAGATTTATAACCTGATTTAGGTTTTTCTTCGCGAAGCGAGAACATAATTTTCTTAGCAATTTCTTCGGCAACAACTTTTTGGATTTGGTCGCCTGAAGTCATGTAATCTTCGATAGCAGTTTCAACTCTTGTACGGATAATTTCGGCAGTTTGACCAACGAGTGCATTCGAAAGTTGGTGAATGTCTGCTTGTTGTCCTCTGAGAGCTTCGAGCTGGCTACGGTTTGCATCTTCCATTTTCTTCAACATCTTATCCATACGTTCTTCTTCTTCTGTGTACATCAATGTAACAGCAAGAAGTGAAAGCATCACGAACTCAAGCGAAATCGCCAAGAGGATGAATGAAGGACGAGTTGCAGGGATAAATTTAAGACCACGAATACCAACAGCAACGATAAGGAACGCAGCACCACCGTAAGCAAGACCTGTAACAAGGTTTGAATATTTTTCGGTAAAGTGATGAGACATATATAGTCTGAAACCTTTAGTGAGGTGCAGTCTGTTACGTCTCCACAATAAACCATTTTTCAAGTCAATAATTTCGATTACAACGAAATCTGAGAAGAATTCTTTGATACGAGTGTAAATTGCTTCGTTACGGAAGAACACAATATCGGTGTCATTATCGAATACATCGTCGAATCGTGCAGATTGGAACGGTGAAGCGATATCTTCAGTCATAGTTCTGTCCCAAACTAACCTGAATGCAGAGCGGACTTCGGAAATATCCTTTTCGGCAAGTTTATCATCAGGCATGATAAGCAAATCAATGATTTCATCGGCGAAACCTGTTTGCAGACGTAACTTGACCTTTGTATTGTCAATTTGCCTGTCGAGCAACACCGCCATAAATCCGATATTTGACGGCAAAAACACAGTAATTAAAAGGGCTAACACGAAGGCAAATACCAATGCCAAGATGATAAATCCTACCCAAGGTTCAAGTATGATGGCATTGTCACCAAGTACTGGTGCCTTTGCGTAAAATTCTGAGCCTTTCTTAGAATAACCATGTTCTTGTTCGGTTCTCGCATCCCAGGTAAAATCAAAGATGTATTCACGATTGATTAAATCTCTATTTACCGGTTTACCCATTGCTTGCAGTTCTCTTTCTTTGGATGTTGTACCCCAAACAAGTCCATCAAACTTCACAAAACCGATTTTTTGTTGCTGGTCCATAGAAGGTTCGAATAGCGGCACAACAAAACCTGCTATAGTTTGAGGCACCAAATTAAAGAAACTGAAATAGAAAAAGACGGCTGACATAGCCAAAAGTAAAACTATATGTTGTGTTCCAACATTATGTTTCTTTGATTTGGTCGAAAAGTTCTTGATTGTCATTAGTGTATCACTCCTGATTACTTCAAAAATTCAATATTTATATTCTTAATTGTATTCATTAAACTTATTAAAATTACGAAAAAATTAAACAAATTCTAAATTTTTTTTCACAATTCTTCACTTTTTTTAAATTTTTATTCATTTTTCAAACTTTTTTGAATTTGTGCTATTCATAAAAGACTAATATAATAGAGTTTTGTTATATAATATGCTTTTTTATTATTAATCAATCACTTTTTTTTGTAATTTTGTAATATGAGAAGCAGAACGGTCAAAGCAGGAATAAAAAATCTTTACATCGGTACAATCCGCGGTAATTCCTTTTTATCGTGTCTGGGTGTCATGTCTTCTATGCTCCACAAAATTATCGTCTCCGGACGAATTCCTTATTGTTTCTAAACAACCCCATTTCCTTAATACATATTAAAGTTTTTTAATCTATTTTTTTTGAACACAAACATGGAGG
Organism: Candidatus Kapaibacterium sp.; assembly: GCA_023957315.1. Classification (NCBI taxonomy): domain Bacteria; kingdom Pseudomonadati; phylum Bacteroidota; class Eximiradiia; order Eximiradiales; family Kapaibacteriaceae (SeqCode); genus Kapaibacterium (SeqCode); species Kapaibacterium sp. (SeqCode). The sequence goes on along the minus strand of JAMLHE010000007.1, from coordinate 112,903 downwards.
TAATCATGTTAGTTGAATCATTAAGCTATAAATCTAAATATCATGTCGAAGCAATTGACGTTAATAAAGAACTAAAAAAACACATGCTTGCTGATGGATTTGATTTTATTTTAGACTTGTATTCGAGCCAAGGGTCTGACTTGAGAGAGTCAATTCATGGCAATTCGTTTCTTGATATGTTCACTTGCTATGCATCTATGCCTATTGGTATGAATCATCCCAAAATGGTTGACCCGAGATTCGTTGAATACATCGGGAAAGTGGCATTGAACAAGCCGTCAAACTCAGACATCTACACGTCCGAATTGGCAACATTTGTGAAGACATTTTTTGAAATTGCTGTTCCAAAGCATTTCAAGTATGGTTTTTTTATCGAGGGTGGCGGCTTGGCTGTCGAAAATGCACTAAAGGCTGCATTCGATTACAAAATTAGACGTAACTTCCGTAAAGGCTACACCGCTGAACGCGGTACTCAAATATTGCATTTTAATGAAGCATTCCATGGGCGAACCGGCTATACAATGTCGCTTACGAATACAGACCCCAAAAAAGTGAAGTTATTCCCGAAGTTTCAATGGCCTCGTGTTTTGAATCCAAAAATTACTTTTCCATTGACTGAAGAGAATCTTGATAAAGTAGTTGACGCGGAAAAAATTGCAATCGAAGCAATCAAAAACGCATACAAAGACAATCCGGACGATATTGCAGGAATTCTTATCGAGCCGATTCAAGGCGAAGGCGGGGACAATCACTTCAGAAACGAATTTCTGCAACAATTAAAAGATATTGCTCACGAAAACGATTCACTATTGATTTTTGACGAAGTACAAACAGGTGTCGGATTGACAGGCACTATGTGGGCTCATGAACAAATGGGAGTCGAACCTGATATTATGGCGTTTGGAAAGAAAATGCAAGTATGCGGTATCTTGGTTGGCGACAAAATTGACGATGAACCGGAAAATGTTTTCAAAGTATCAAGCAGGATAAATTCTACTTGGGGTGGAAATTTAGTTGATATGGTAAGAGTTACAAAATATCTCGAAATCATCGAAGAAGAAAAATTGGTCGAGAATGCCAAAGAAGTTGGCTTGTATTTAGGCGAACGACTTCATGAGTTGAAATCCGAATTCAATGAATTACTTTATAATGACCGTGGCAGAGGCTTGTTCAGAGCAATTGATTTTACAGATGTTGCCAAACGAGATGCTTTTGTCAAGGCAGCTTTTAAGAATAATTTGATTATTTTGCCATCGGGCTCTAATGCTATTCGTTTCAGACCGGCTCTGAATATATCGAGAGCTGAGATAGACAAAGGCATTGAAATAATCATCAAATCAATCAAAGAAGTAATTTGATTTGAATATTGAATAAATTTGACCACTTCGGGTGATTTAGCATACCCGAAGTGGTTAACTTTTGGAATTTTTGTTGTATATTTACAAAATATTTTTGTAATATTTATAAGAAAATTTATGGCTGGTCATAGTAAGTGGGCAAATATTAAGCATAGAAAAGGCAGACAAGACGCTCTGCGAGGTAAGGTTTTCACAAGATTAGCAAAGGAAATCACAGTTTCGGCACGTGAAGGCGGCGGTGATGTCGGGGCTAATCCCCGATTGAGACTCGCAGTACAAAATGCAAAAGCCGTTAATATGCCAAACGACAATATTTCTCGTGCAATCAAAAAAGGTACAGGTGAAATCGAGGGTGTAAATTACGAAGAGTTAACATACGAAGGTTATGCTCCTTGCGGTGTTGCGGTTATACTTGAAACTGTTACCGACAATAAAAAAAGGACTGTTGCTGATGTACGTTCATTGTTCGGGAAATTGGGCGGCAACATGGGCGAAACTAATTCCGTTGCATGGAGTTTTGACCGCAAAGGTGTCGTAACTATCAAAACTCAGGGCAAAAGCGAAGATGAATTATTTGAATCTGTCTTTGAATCCGGCGCTGAGGATATCGAATATGATGCTGAAGAATCACGCATCATCTGCCAAATGACTGATTTTGGTAATGTGTTCAAATATTTTGATGAAAAAGGATTCGAGTTAGGCGAAAGCAAATTGGAGTATATGCCACAAAATTACACAAAGATTACAACTGTCGAAGATGCCAAGAAAGTTTTAAAATTTTTGGATACTTTCGAAGACTACGATGATGTCCAAAACATATATCATAATATGGAAATGGATGATTCGATTGCAGAGCAAATTGATTAATTAAAATCGGTGCGATAAGTATCGAATCATAAAGAGCAATATGAGAATTCTCGGCATTGACCCAGGTTCAGTGATTTGCGGTTACGGCATAATTGAAGTCGAAGCCGGGAAAATAATCTTAATCGAATATGGCGTTATCAAAGCGAAGAAAAAAGAAGAGGATTTCCCGCTCCGATTGAAAGAAATTTTCGGGAGACTCACAAGTGTGATTGAAAGGCATCTACCTGATGAATCTGCACTTGAGTCCGTCTTTTTCTCCAAAAATGTGCAATCGCTAATGAAGCTTTCTCACGCTCGTGCAGCTGCGATGTTGGCTTCTACTTTGCGAGAAATTCCGGTTGCCGAATATTCGCCGCGTGAAGTTAAAAAAGCGGTAACAGGCAATGGGAACGCATCAAAGCAGCAAGTGGAGTATATGGTGAAGAGCTTATTGAAAATTTCGGAAACACATGAATTTTTTGATGCAACAGATGCTTTAGCTGTAGCCTTATGCCATGCATATAGATGGAAACAGAATGCTTCGCCCGTTAAAAATTGGAAAGATTTCGCATCCAGAAATCCTGAAAGAATAATTAAGAACTGATTTTGTTCGATTTTTTAGCAGTTTCGTGTTCAACATAACTTTCTAAATTCATTCTAAATCTATCTCGCAAAGGCATTTTGACTGCTCTAAATTTAAAATAATCCCCTTTATAGTCAATAATATATTGATTAATAGGTGCAATTATGAAAAGAAGCAAAAAATAAGTGTGAATCTGAATAATTTGGTTGGCACTGATGTAACTGTACATAAAATAATATACAGACAGATACAATCCCAAACGTAGTAATTTGAAAAGCTCCGGGTCAATGTCTTTAAATTTTCTATGTTTCAAATTAAATTGTAATGATTGGGCAAAAAGGGAAATAAACATACCGAAAAAACCAATGAAACCAACGATACCAAGTTCAGACAGTACTTGCATAATTGAAGTGTCACTGAAAACCCAATCACGAGCAAAATATGTCAAATATCCACATCCAAAACCATACCCAAAAATCGGATAATGCATCCATATAGTGAAATAATCTCCCATATTAGTAAACCTGTCGCCAAATGATTCTCCAACAATGAAATTCGATTTTCCACCGAAAAGAAACATCGAAACGCTACTAACTCGCTCCCAAATTAGTGAAATCACTCCTTCATCATTGTATGAAAGTATCGCAAATTCGACAGCGATAATTACAGGAATGAAATAAAGCATAGATTTGAAAAAGTTTGAAAGATTACTGTACTTTTCAAAAATCAAAGCAGTTAATATGACAAAAACAACACCTAAAATTCCCGTTAGTGAAAATGAGATAATTAGTGAAACAATAATCCAGAATAGAACTAAAAAATTCATCAAAGGTTTTTTGAAGAGGAATTTCTTTGTTTGTATGTATGGAATCAGCATGAAAATCAGAAGAATATTATTAAAACCTGCTAATGCAGATGGTTCGGAAAATATCGAAGTAGCACGGAAAAAATTCCCGAATTGCAAGCTCAGTTGAGCATAACTGTCTTCATCTGTACCGAGCAACCCTCTGGCAAACATTGACATATTATTGACATCTATCCAAGCAAGTGGCAAATCGAAAAAACGAGCAACAATTTGGTAGGCTCCAAAAATATTGACTACAAGAGATAGAACGAGCCATATTCGGACAAATTTCCATATTACCGTCGAATCAATACGAATAAAAAACAGTACGTATGCGAACAAAATCGTTTGGTGAAAATGAGCCGTAGTTTTGAAAAATTGTGTTATCTCATCCGGATTACCCCTTAAAAGCGGTCCTATACCGGAAATGAAAGTGGATAAACAAAATAGCAGGAAAAAAATTAAAACCGGATTCTTGGGTATTTGGAACTCTTCACCATGCCAAACCGCTCTGACCAAAAAGGCAACAACAATGAAAAAAGTCAGAAAGTCATTGATTGAAATCCCTGTTCCTCCAATTGCAAAGAGTTGGAAAATATCGAAAAAATAAGTAATCGAGTATAATATTATCAGAAAATTTATCATGCGTCCAAATTTATTTTGCTAAAATAGCTATTCCGAATCAAACTACAAAAAAGGTGCATCTGTGAAATTCACATGATGCACCAAATCAATACATTTCAAGTCATGATAAATTGAATCAGATAAGACCTTTTTCATGTTTGGCTATAAGATTGCTTATCATATCGCGAGTCATCGAAGACAAATCATAATCAGGTGTCCATCCCCATTCTTGGCGGGCAGAAGTATCATCAATTGATTGGGGCCACGAATCGGCGATTTTTTGGCGAGAATCGGGATTATATTCAATTTTGAAATCCGGCAAATGTTTCTTGATTTCGGATGCTAAAGTTTTTGGGTCGAAACTCATCGAAGCAACGTTGAAATCGCTGTGATGAATCAAATTATCAAAATCTGCTTCAGCCAAATCAATTGTCGCTTTGATACAATCAGGCATATACATCATAGGCAAAATAGTGTTTTCGGCAAGGAAACAGTTGTAGTAATTTTTCTTGACGGCTTCGTAGAAAATTTCGACTGCATAATCGGTAGTTCCGCCACCGGGCAATGTCTCAGAGGAAATTATTCCCGGATAACGCAAACCGCGACAATCAAGACCGTACTTTGCGACATAATAATCGCAAAGTAATTCCCCTGCAACTTTAGTAATTCCATACATAGAAGTAGGCTTTAGGACGCTTTCCTGAGGAGTGTTTTCGCGAGGAACGCCCTTGCCCCATACAGCGATAGAACTTGGGATGATTATTCGTTTCATTCCATATTTAACACCCAAATCTAAAATATTGATGGAACCGTTCATATTCACATTCCAACACAAATGCGGGTCTTTTTCACCTGTTGCGGATAAAATCGCCGCCATATGGAATATTGTATCAATATCGTGTTTGATGATGACGGGACGTATAGTTTCGGGGTTTGTCACATCAATCGAATAAAATGGTCCTTCTTCGGCAACTTTACTTGCTGAATGTCTGATGTCACTTGCTATGACATTTTCGGTACCATATTTTTTTCGTAAAGCAACTGTTAATTCGGAGCCGATTTGTCCGAGAGCTCCTGTAATCAAGATTTTTTTCATATCAGTTTTCATAATTTTTCAAAATGTTCAATAATTTAAAACAAAATTAATACTTATTCATGACAAATTGGCTAATTATCGTTTTGCATTCTATTTTTGAAATGGGGAGAATCGCCATGCTCTCCCCAACCGACGCTATCACCTGCGAGAGTTACACGCACCTCGATACAGTTGAGGCAATCCTCGGCTTGCTCGTCGGTGCAAGGCTTGTTTTCGTATAGTTTGTAAAAATCGCGATAAACACCCGGAGTAATATTGGGCATAATTATATTCGCACCGGCATATAGTGCCTTTTCCCTGCCTAATTTATCAGATGCTTGCATAGCTGTTGAAGCAGCAATATTGATGTCCTTCATGATAATTCGGAGAACGGCAATCATTTTCAAAGTCAAGAAAAAACGCTCTTCTAAGGGCAAAAGAGTACCGCTGAATTGAAATAGCGGTGTACTTCGATGTTCGATATAGGGACCCATTCCGCACATATCAATATCGAAATCTCGCATAAAAATAATATCGTCAACTAAATGCTCCAAAATTTGGAATGGCACACCAATCATAACTCCCGTACCAACTTGGAATCCTGCCTGACGCAAATCTCTCAAGGCTTGCAAACGCTTATCGTAATCGTGCAATTCATCGTTTGGGTGGAGTTTTGCATAAAGTTCACGATTTGATGATTCTATTCTGAGCAAATATCTCCGAGCACCCAATTCGTGCCACTCTTTATAAATATCCAAAGTTTGCTCGCCCAATGACAAAGTAATTCCAATTTCTCCATTTGTCATTTCCATTATTTGGGCGATGAGCGAGGAAATTCGCTTTGTAAAGGCAGGAGATTGCAACTCGCCGGATTGGATTACCACAGAAGCATAATTATTTTCCCAAGCGAAACGAACGGATTTCAGCACATCTTCATCGGAAACTATGTATCGGACTAATTCATGATTATCCTTTCTGATGCCACAATAGAGGCAGTTTTTGGCACAATAATTCGATAATTCGACAAGTCCGCGAAAATATGTTTTTTTGTCAACATATTTTGATTTTACCTCATTAGCTTTTTTAAACAAGAGCTTCGCATCTTCGTGATTCATTGCTAAAAGTTCACGGATGTCATCTCTGCCAAGCTCGTCTTTCTCGAGAATTTCATCATAATTAATCATCAGAAATATATGTCCCTTTTGCCTTGCTTGACCAAATCGAGCTTTTCTTTCAAAGTTCTGACATTGGTGTCAACAGCTAATTCGCGAATTTTATCTTCGATTAGGTTATAGCCCAAAATTTTAGTTTCGGGGCTTGCATAGTCTTCGAGATATTCAGCAAGAGTTAGAATCGCATTTGGTGAGCATAATTTCTTGATAAAACCGGGCACCGAGAATTCCATAAAATGCTCCCCTGTCCGACCCATACGATAACAAGCAGTACAAAATGACGGAATATAGCCGTGTTCGAGTAATTCGTGAATTACTTCAGCAAGTGTGCGGTTGTCGTTGAGAGTGAATTGCTCTCTGTTGATATTTTGCAAATGCTTATTTTCTTCGCTATATCCACCCAATTCAATATTCGAGCCGCCATCAATTTGTGAAACACCGAATTGCAGAACTTGGTCACGAATTTCTGCGGATTCCCTTGCAGTCAAAATCATTCCTGTATATGGCACTGCAAGTCTTAAAATTGCTACAAGCCGGGTAAATTCATCATCAGAAACTATGTAGGACAAATCAATATCCATCTCTGATGCTAATTGGATTCGTGGAAATGAAATCGTATGTGGACCAACATTGTAAACTGCTTCCAAGTGGTTGACATGTCGCACAAGCCCGAGCACTTCGTATTTCCAATCATACAAACCAAATAGTGCACCGATTCCCACATCATCAATGCCGGCTTCTTGAGCTCTGTCCATAGCTGTCAATCGCCATTCGTAGTTACGTTTCATACCTGACAGATGGACTTTTTTGTAAGTTTCCTTGTGGTATGTTTCCTGGAAAATCTGGTATGTACCTATATGAGAATCACGAATAATTCTGAATCCGTCAATGTCTTGAGGTGCAGCGTTAATGTTTACTCTACGGATTTCACCATTATCTTGCTTTACCGAGTAAACTGTATTGACGGTACTTGCAATAAATTCCGGTGTATAAAGTTGGTGCTCGCCGAAAGCCAGCACAAGCCTCTTGTGACCGTTCTTTTCGAGCGACTGAACCTCTTTGACCAACTCTTGCTGAAGCAAAGTTTTGCGGATGATTTCTTTATTTGAGTGTTTAAATCCGCAATAGGAACAATTATTTGAACAGTAGTTGCCAATATAAAGAGGTGCAAATAATACGATTCTATCGCCATATACTTTACGCTTTAGTTCTTTAGCGCCCTCTTTGATTGCCTCGATAGATTCAGCATCGTTTGCATTGAGCAAAATTGCGGTTTCTTGGAGCGAAAGGCGATTTTTGTCAAGAGACTTTTGGATTATTTTCTTAACTTGCCCGAAATCGGATTTCGTATCACGGATAAAAGATTGGATTTCATCATTATCAATGAATGGAACCATTGGTTCATCGGGAATAATATATTTTTGGGGATTGTAAATCATTTCAATACCTTACCGTTAGATGTCATTTTTAATTAAAACTGAGCGACATTTTAAGCCTTTAATTTTACCTAATCTGCCTGATAATATGCTGATTTGTTCAGTTGTACCTTCAATAATCAGTGACATGACACTTTGCTTTCTATCTTGGAGAGTAATACCGTGGCGGCTGAGAATAATAGAGGAATTCTGAGATATTGTATTGTTTAATATCTCTACACAAGATTTATCTTCGATGAGAATAATCATTGTTCCTAATCTCTTTTCCATCGGTAATTCCTCAAGATAAGAATCATTGAGCATGACACATTGAGCTTAATATAAATCAAGCTCTCCGTATTAATTTCTGTAAATTATGATATGCTCCGCTCGAAAACGGAGCATATCGTATATAAATATTAACTAATATCTGTTTCGCTTAGTGTAGTGTGTATGCAATAACTTGTGTGACTTATGACCCAACGGTCCGTCTTTCAGGAATTCGTCATAAATTTGCTTAATTTCCGGATTTTCGTGAGATTTGCGTAATTTACAGTCTGCATCATCTTCGTAAATAGCTTTTATGCGAGCCATTCTTACTTTGTCATTAGTTGGGATAGGTTGACCACCACCACCAATACATCCGCCGGGACAAGCCATGATTTCGATAAAATGATAAGGTGAAGTGCCGTCTTTTATTTGGTCCATTATGATGCGAGCATTCTTCAAACCATGTGCTACTGCGACTCTAAGTTCGACACCTTCGAGGAAACTGTATGCTTCGAGACAGTTTTCGAGTTTCACTGCTGCATGTTTGATACCTTCCAAACCGCGAACAGGTTCGATATTCAATCTATCAAATGGCACGTCTCTGCCGGTTATTAGTTCGTAAGCTGTTCGGAGAGCGGCTTCCATAACCCCACCGGTAGCACCGAAAATAATCGCTGCACCTGTAGAATCGCCCATAATACTATCAAAATCTGAATCTGAAATTTCCGAGAAATCAATACCTGCTTGTTTTATCATATGTCCGATTTCTCTGGTTGTAAGCCCTGCGTCAATATCTTGATGACCACTGGATTTCATTTCCGGACGATTTGCTTCGAACTTCTTGGCTGCACATGGCATAGCTGCGACGCTGACGATATCCTCGGGTTTGACACCGATTTTATCAGCATAATAAGTCTTAGCCAATGCACCAAACATTTGTTGCGGAGATTTGCAAGTTGACAAATGTGCGAGATGTTCGGGATACATGTGTTCTATAAATTTAACCCAACCCGGAGAGCAAGATGTAATCATCGGCAGTGCAACCGAATCGTCTTCATCTTTGATTTTACTCTTGAGTCTGCCCAAAAGTTCAGTGCCTTCTTCGATAATTGTCAAATCTGCAGTATAGTTGGTATCAAGCACGGAATCAAATCCGATTTTTTTCAATGCAGCAACCATCTTACCGGTTACATGAGCTCCGGGAGCATATCCTAACATTTCACCAATAGCCACTCTGACTGATGGTGCTGTATTTATAACGACATGCTTTTTCTCATCGCCAATTGCTTCCCAAATGTCATCGAAATATCTTCTTTCGGTTAGTGCTCCTGTTGGGCAATGAATAATACATTGTCCGCAATTAACACAAACTACTTCATTCATCGGCAAGTCCATGAAAGTAGAAATCTTCATATCTTTACCTTTGTGAGCAACTGTAATTGCGTTAACATGTTGCAATTCTGCACAAGTTCTGACGCAACGTTGGCATCTGACGCATTTACTGTCGTCTTTTTCGATACTCCAAGATGAACGGTCAACATGAATTCCGGGCTTTAAAACGCTAAGATAAGTGTTGTTGTCCACATTATATTCTGATGCAAGAGCTTGAAGCTCGCAATTAGTCGAGCGATAACAAGTTGTGCATTGGGTATTGTGTTCGGAAACAAGCAAAGCAATCAAGTCCTTTCGTGCACTTCTAACTTTAGGAGTATTGGTTTTGATGACCATGTTTTGTTCACATGGAGCAGCGCAAGAAGCAGTTAAGTTTTTTGCACCTTCGACTTCAACAACACAAACTCTACAATTACCGGCAACGCACAAGTCTTCATGATGGCACAAAGTTGGGATACGTACATTAATTTTCCGAGCAGCTTCCAAAATTGTAGTGCCTTTCTCGATACTGACATCAATACCGTTGATTTTCACGCTGATTATATTTTTTATACTTTCCATTTTTTTCTTCTTCATTTTATTTCGATAAATTGTTAATAAATCATTTCTTCACGGAAATTGTCAACTATTGACGAGAAGGAATTAGCCACAGACTGTCCTAACCCGCATTTAGCCGTAATTTTCATTGTATCTGTAAGTTTGAGCAATTGTTGGAGGTATTCGGGGTCTTTATCACCACGTTTGACAGCTTCAATCCCTACTTTAAGTTGTTGGCAACCGATTCTGCAAGGAGTGCATTGACCGCATGATTCTTCTTCGAAAAAGTCAAGATAATTTCTCAATACATTATACATCGAACGTGAACTATTGAAAATCATCATCGAGCCGCCTGTGGGCAAGGAATCGCCTGTCAAACCACCCGGAAAACCAATAGTTGTGGATTGGAATTTCTTTCGCGGTACGCAAAAACCAGACGCTCCACCAACTTGAACAGCCTTGGTATCACCGTCGCCAAATTCGCGGACGAACTCCTCTAAAGATAGACCGAATTCCAAGTCATAAATACCGGGTCTTGGAGTATCGCCTGATACGGAGAATAATTTTGAGCCATGTGAATCTTGGATACCGAGTTTCTTGAATTCTTCGACACCAATTCTGCTAACCACTTGAGCCGAAACCAAAGTTTCTACATTGTTGACTACAGTTGGTTTGCCCAAGTAACCGTTATTCGTTGGGAATGGTGGTTTATTTCTTGGTTCGCCTCTGAAACCTTCCATCGAGTTAAGTAATGCAGTTTCTTCGCCACAAACATAAGCGCCACTGCCCAGAAATACTTCAACATTGAAATCGAGTTCTAATTTGAAGCAATTTTTGTGGAATTCTGCAATTTCTCTTTCAAGATGAGGAACTAAGTATTTATATTCACCACGTAGGTAAATATAACCCTTTTTGGCACCGATAACATAAGCACAAATACCCATACCGGCTAATACTTTTTTGGGTACTATAGTAAGAATTTCTCTATCTTTGAAAGTGCCCGGTTCGCCTTCGTCTGCATTACACACAACGAATTTTTCATCGCCCTCGGCAGCAGCCGCAAACTTCCATTTCAAACCGGTCAAAAATCCTGCCCCTCCTCTACCTTTCAATCCCGAATCTATCAAATCTGAGATAATATCCTTGGGGGCGCGTTTCAAAGCTTTTTCCATTACTTGGTATGGACTTTCCGGATGGATTCCAAGTATAACATCTAATCTTTTTAATCTTTCTTGCATTTTATGTTCCTATTCTCTGTTTTTGTAATCGGTGATAATTTCTCTTATTGATTCGGGGGTCAAATCGGTGTAAACGTCATCGTTGACGAGCATTGCCGGTCCTTTGTGGCACCATCCCAAGCAATTTGTATATAAAAGCGAGAACTTGCGGTTCAGCGTAGTTTCGCCCACTTTTATTTTCAGTATGTTTTCTAAAGTATCCACAATTTGGTTTTTGTCGTGCATATCGCAAACGATAGTTTTGCATACGCGAATCACAAATTTACCTCGTGGAATTGTATCCAGAAAACTATAGAAGGTAGATTTACCATATACATCAGCAGACGACAAATCAAGATTGCGAGCTATGGATACCATAGCTTCATCTGACACGAAGTGCTCTAAATCGTAAACTCCTTGTAAAATCGGCAAAAGGCTCTCTCGTTTGTTTCCGTATTTGTCAACGAGTTCTTTTACCATCAAATCGGTTTTGGTCATTGCAACACCTTTTAAATGTTATTTTAAATTAATTGTTAATAAATTCACTTATTATTGATATTTTTTTCAACTTTATCTATACATTTGTATCAATATCCTATGCAAATTTAAGGAAATTACTCATAATATGCAAGAAAAATCGTCAAATAATTCATTATTTATCAATTACTTAGCTAAGTATAAACTTAGATACGAGGAACTGTTTTCCGAATGTATTTCTAAAATGATTGTTAGCTATGGCTTACTTTTTTTTAAATTGATTTATTACAAAAATTTCACTACTTTTATGAAATAATAAAAATGATTGATTGAATATGCGAACAGAAAAAGACCAAATCGGAACTTATGATATACCTAAGGAAGCCCTTTATGGCATCCACTCAATCAGAGCAAGACATAACTTCCCTGACAACACAGGATTCAGTATTGAATGGTACAAAGCAGTCTGCACAGTAAAACTCGCTTACTATTTGAATTACGAAAAATTTGCTCAAGCAGTCCAAAGCAAATTCAAAGTAGAGGATTTACCTTTGAAATTAATCGAACCGGAAATAGTTTCGGCTATGATTCGGTCGGCAGACGAGATGTCGCAAGGTAAATATTTCGAGCACTTCATTGTTCCTGCGATTCAAGGTGGAGCAGGTACAAGTGTGAATATGAATATCAATGAAATTATCGCCAATTCTGCTCTCTTGTCATTGGGGCATAATTGCGGCGATTATCACATAATTGACCCGATTGAACATGCTAATATATATCAATCAACCAACGATGTTATCCCATCGGCGCTAAGAATAGCAGTGATGGCTTTGCTCGAGCAATTGGAAAAATCTATCAATGATACGCGTGCCATTTTTGAGAGACTTGAAAAAGAACATAATTTCACATTGAGATTGGCTTATACTCAGATGCAAGCCGCAGTACCAACTACATTCGGTAAACTTTTTTCAGCTTATACTGAAGCCTTATGGAGGGATTGGTGGCGCGTTTCGAAATGCTTCGAGAGAATTAAAGTAGTTAATATCGGAGGAAGTGCCGCAGGAACAGGGCTCACCGTGCCGCGATATTTTATAATGGAAGTGCCGAATATTTTGAAAAATATTACAAATTTGCCCGTTACGAGAAGTGAAAATTTGACCGATGCAACTTCAAATCAAGATACATTGGTTGAAGTTCATGCTATACTGAAGTCTCATGCCGTTAATTTGGAAAAAATTGTCTCCGATTTGCGGCTGCTTTCCTCCGATATTGGCGAAAAATCTATCAACTTGCCGACATTGCAAGCAGGCTCGTCAATCATGCCGGGAAAAGTAAATCCGGTTGTGAACGAATTCGTCATCGAAGTCTCGCATATAATCTATGCTCATGACCAGCTAATAACGGGATTGACAGCTATGGGATGCTTAGATTTGAATGCCTATTTACCGACAATCGGACATTATTTAATCAGTAGCCTGAAACTGCTTATTGCGGCTAACGAAACTATGAGCAATAATTTGATTTCGAAACTGACTATAAACGAAGATGAGTCGACCGAAAAAGTTATGATGAGCCCTACAATTAGTACAGCATTATTACCTCATATAGGTTATCATAATGCAACACAGTTGGCAAATTTCATGGTAACAAATTCTTGTGACATAATTGATGCTAATCGCCAGTTGAAAATTATCGATGAGCATATTTTGGTGGATTTGATAAAAGCAGAAAATTTGAACAAATTAGGATTTTCAGTCAGCGAATTAATTTCATATAAGACAAATGGCAAAAGGTAAAGAATCTACACTACATATTGGCATCTTTGGAATCCGTAACCAAGGAAAAAGTTCGCTGATAAACAAAATCGCCGGACAGGAAATTGCTATCGTCTCGGAGCATCCGGGTACGACGACTGACCCGGTCAAAAAGAGCATCGAAATCCCGGGCTTAGGTCCCGTCGTTTTAATAGATACAGCCGGAGCCGATGATACGGGCGATGTGGGGCTTAAGAGAATTGACAAAAGTATTGAAGCAATCAAGCATGTTGACCTTGCAATATTAGTCATTTCGGGCAATCAAATTAGCAAAACGGATATCTTCCTAATTGATTTATTCAGGCAAAGCGATGTGAATTTTGTTATCGCTCACAACAAATCAGACTTAATCCCGCTTGATAAAGAATTTGCTCTGAAAACCAAGAAGGAATATGGAGTAGATGTTGTTTCAGTCACTTGCACAACCGAAAGCGATATATCAACTTTGATAGCCAAAATACGATTGAATATTCCCGAATCAGCCTGGAAAAAGAACTCTATGATTGGCGATTTGGTTTCTTATGGCGATATTGTGTTGCTAATCACTCCAATTGACATCGAAGCTCCCGAAGGGCGTTTGATACTGCCCCAAGTGCAATCTATAAGAGATATTTTGGACAATGACGCTGTTGCGATTGTTTTAAAAGAGCGCGAGCTCGATACATTTTTGAAAACAACCGGAATCAAACCCAAACTTGTAATTACCGATAGTCAGATTTTGCTCAAAGCTGCGGCTTCAGTTCCCGATGATATTCCACTGACAGGATTCAGCATTTTGTTAGCGAGATATAAGGGCGATTTTGAGGCATATTTGCATGGGACTCCAAAAATTTCCGAACTCAAAAGCGGCGACAAGATTTTGATGTTGGAATCATGCACACACTTAGTTTCGTGTGATGATATCGGCAGAGTGAAATTACCACGCTGGATAAGCAATTTTACCGGTAAGGACTTGCATTTTGATTTTGTAGCCGGACTCGATAAATTGCAAACACCAATTGAAGAGTATGCCCTTGTTATTCAGTGCGGTGGCTGCGTCGTCACGAAAAAGCAAATCATGAACAGATTATCACCAGCCAAAAAAGCCGATATACCAATCACAAATTATGGAATGGCAATCGCATACGTCCAAGGCGTTTACAAGCGAGCAATCGCTCCATTTACCGGGGCAAAGATTGATTCTTTGGATTATCTTTAGAATTTTTGGGCGTCTCTTTTGGATTATAAGGGCAATGTCGGCATCCACTTTTACAACAATAGCCTCGTTCTAAGTGATACTTTTCGGTAAAAACCATTAATCCTGTGGTGTCGATATAAAAATCAATGCCTTCGTGAAGACCGCGCTTTGTCAAATGCGCGCCAAAGGCAATGTGGAACAACGGAATAAGCCACCCAACTTCCCTACTTCGGAATAATTTGTTTCGAGCACTTTGATTGATTTGCCTCTCAAAATATCATTCAATCTGCCAAATGTTGCATCGGAAACGACTTTATCGGGAGCCAATGAAAAAACATTCGGATACATGTGATACATCTCATATTGGGTTACTTTGATTAGCTTACTCTCTCCAAAAATATCATAAATAGCTTCGGGATAATAAACAAAGCCTCCCCCATAAATTATCGCCGCATCTAAGCCAACGGGCTGAAAGGTACAATCAAGGTGCAGAATATTAGTAGCAGGATTCTCAGTTACACAAAGCTGAAATGGAATGACTTCTTTTTGCGGAAATGATTTTTTCAAAAACTCGTAACCACTCCAATTAGTTCGCTCGGAAATCCCAACAAAAACATATTTTCCGTGCAAAATCACATCGCCGCCCTCTATGAAAGAATCTTCGGGCATTTCGAGAATTTGACTTGGTGGAATTTGATTATGAATGAAGTCAATTCCCTGAAGTTCAATCCGTCGATTTTCCTTTTTCATATTGGATTTGACCATAACATCGTCAATAACAAATGAAATGTCGCGAGCAAAGATTTGGTCTTGATTTTCGATATTTCGCGGTCTGATAACTTCTACACCTTGAGATTCGATAAGCTCGGCAAAAGAGTCAACGTATTTGATTAATTGAGATTCGGGCGGTATTGTCCCTTGCTTCAGATGTTTTGATATTTTGGGATTGTTCTCATGTATCGTATTGCCCCTGTCGTTGGCTATTCCAATAATCACCGATTCCAGCCGAGAGACTTCGTCTTTAATGTTCAGTTTCATATATTTTCAGAATTTGACTTGGTTAATCTCCTTTGACGTTGTTAATAGTGAAAAAATTGTTAATTTAGCTTAGTTTCAAATTAAGTAAACCAAATTTATGAATTTTAATCAAAAAGTAAAAGATTTTATTGAAAATAATGTCCAATCGGACACTCACGAGTTAGCTTTGAAAAATAGGCAACTCGAACCGAGCGAATTGAAGATTGCTTTAGAACAAATTGAATCGCGTCAACGAATCAAGACTAAGCTCCCTTCGTGGTGCCGAAATTTTGATTTGATACTGCCGAATAGCAAATATTTAGAGCAATCATCAAGCGAAAAAACGGCATTCTTCAAATCACAAATCTATCAATTTAAGACATCAATAGATTGCACAGGCGGCACGGGAGTAGATTCAGCTGCTATTGCCATTAATTCTGAAAGGCATCTTATAATTGAGAACAATGCTGATTTAGCTGAACTTTTAAAGCATAATTTCTCGGTTTTGAATTTGAAAAATGTCGAGATTGTTGCAGCAGATTGCATCGAATATCTCAACAAAAGCGGGACAACATTTGATTTTGCGTATGTTGACCCTTCTCGACGGCAATCCGGCAAGCGAGTTTTCAAACTTGATGAAATGACTCCCGATTTGGCTGTCTTACTTCCAATTTTGAGCAAGAAAGCCAACAAAATCATGATAAAACTTTCGCCATTGTTCGATATTGAGGAGATTTTAAGATATTTTAAAAATATCGAATTCATTCATGTTGTTGCAGTCAATAATGAATGCAAGGAAATCTTAGTGAGTTTGAATAGTGAGATGCCGAAAGAGCCACAAATCGTTGCTGTTGAACTTGGAGATAGCAAAAATTTCGTGATAAGCGGCACACTCAACAAAGCTCCAAGCAGCTACGAAATGCCCAAAAAATACATTTACGAAGCTAATGTAGCTTTGGTCAAGTTAGGGAAGTATTTTGATTATCAAACGCATTACGGAATATATGAAATTGGTGTAAATACAAATTTGTACACATCTGAATTGCAAACAGAAAATTTTGCCGGAGAAGTATTCGAGCTAATCGCAATTACAAAACCGAATGCAAAAGAATTGGAAAATATATTGGGCAATCAGCCCAAAGCGATGCTCAAAGTGAGAAATTTTCCGATGAAAACTGAGGATTTGCGAAAAAAATTGAATTTACTCGAGGGCGATGAGTATAAAATATTTGCTGTAACATTATGTGATGGAAGCAAAAAATTTCTTATTTGCAGAAAAATTTCAATTGACTAATGAACTTTCATTTATATTGAACTTGTCTTCAATCACAGCTTTTACTTTTTCCATGTACCATTGCGGAGTGCTTGTAGCACCGGAAATGCCGACTGTTTCGGCGCCGTCGAACCATGTCCAATCAATCTCGGAAATATCTTCGATGAAATGAGTTTTGGGATTGACTTTCAAGCAAGACTGATAGAGGCTTTTGCCGTTGGATGAATTTTTGCCCGAAACGAAAATCACAACATCGTTAATACGGGCAAAGTTGAGCAAAGGCTCTTCCCTACTCGTAACAGCACGGCAAGTGGTATCGCGTGCTAAGAGTTTGTTGTCAATTTCCCCTAAATCAATCATATTTTTAATTTTGCTGTCGAGGTATTCTTTAACTTCGTGGAAATGATGTTTATCCATTGTCGTTTGGGACATAAAGACAGTTTGTCGGTCGAAATCAGTGATTTGCATTGCTTCGTCTAAAGTCTTAATTACATGACAGTTATCATCACAAACGCCGCGCAGTCCGATTACTTCAGCATGTTCTTTTTTACCAAAGATTATGATTTGAAAATTCTGCTGATGATATTTTCTGACTCGATTTTGCAAATTCGTCACAAGCGGGCAAGTTGCATCGACAACGTCTAAGTTGAGATTTTCGGCACTTTTGTAAGTTGCGGGTGGTTCGCCGTGAGCCCGTATAATAACTTTGGCGTCTTTGTCATCTTTAGCAATACGCTCCAAATCCGAATGAGTAATCGTAGTCAGACCTCTTTGTTCGAGTCTTTCGATTTCTTTCGGATTGTGAATTATATGCCCGAGAATATATACATTTTTACCTTCTGTTTGCGACTGATTCAGGGTTTCTTCCGCAATGTCAACAGTGCGGTCAACTCCCCAACAAAACCCCGATTTAATATCTATAGTAACTTTCATAATAGCTTATTTATTGATTATTTTTGTTGCCAAATCAATTATCAAATTGGATTGCTGCTCGATTGTCAAGTCCGAAGTATCAATTTCGGTAGCATCATCAGCTTTTCGGAGCGGGCTGTTGCTTCGGGAGCTATCATAAGCATCTCTATCAACAATTTGCCGCTTGACTTCATACTCGGAAACATTAATTCCTTTTGCAATTGACTCCTTCAAACGACGTTGAACACGGGCAGATATTGACGCCACTAAATATATTTTAAGCTCTGCCTGAGGGAATACAACCGTGCCAATATCGCGTCCGTCCATGACAACACCGCCATTTTTGCCCATCAATCGTTGTTGCTCGACCAACTTTTCCCGAACATAGGAATACGCACTTATCGGGCTGACATATTTGGTAACATCCGGCAGGCGAATTTCCGAGCTGACATCTTCATGATTCAAAAAAGTTCTCTGCCCCCATTCGGATTGTTTAAGCTCGATACTGAGATTGTCCATCAGCTTATTAAGATTCTCGTCGTTCATGTCCAATCCGCATCGCAGCCATTCCAAAGTTACTGCTCTGTACATCGCACCTGTATCAATATATATATAGCCGAGCTTTTCGGCAACAATTTTTGCTGTAGTGGATTTTCCCGAACCAGCCGGTCCGTCAATTGCAATTATGATTTTTTTCATTTCAATTTTCGATAAGTCTATTTATAATTTCCAGTGTATGTCGGGTGTCGGACAAGTCATTCAGCACAAAGTCGGCATTGAGCAAAGATAATTCATCGAATGTCATAGCACCTGTGGCAACGCACAAAACGGCAATATTATGAGCCTTTGCACAATCAATATCGCGAGGTGTGTCGCCGATTATTAGTGTATTATTCGTATTGAAATTTTCGCTCCCGACGAATTTGTTAGCCCTTTTGATAGCTATCGGAGGAAGCATATTCCTATCGTCAGAATCCGAACCGAAAGCACCGATAGAGGAAAAAATTTGTCCAAATTATGTGCACGAAGTTTCAAATATGCATTCTCGAAGAAATTCCCCGTTATAAGCCTAATTGTATGTCCGGATTATCGTGCAAATCGTTGATTAATTCTACAACACCGGGCAATATTTTCACATTTTCAATTGTAGTATGTTCTTCAAAACTTATGTAAATCCTGCTCCAAATGGTTGGCAAAATTTTCAAAGTATCATCGTATGAAACTCCGATATTTTGGCTAATGATTCTCAGAATTTGCAAATCAGTCATACCCCAAAAATCGGGAATAGCCGAATCAGGAACTTCCTTGCCAAATAATTCTGAGAGCAAATCCGCAAACAAGGATTTGGCTATACCATGCTTGAAGTTTAAAATTGTACCGTCAATGTCGAATAAAATTAGTTTTTTCATAAAAAATAAAAAATTCCGGCTAAGCGGAATTTTTAGATATTAAAGTTTTGAAATTTAAAATGGTATATCTTCGCCATTATTGTCTTGAACTTGGATATCTTCATCGTTAGATTCATCGGCATATTCATTATTCCTATTGGGAGCCTTGTAGTCCAAGGGAATCACCATCATTGCACGAATTTCCGAAACATAGCGTTTGACACCATCTTTGCCGTCGTAAGACCTGTTTGTGATTTTACCTTCAACATAGACTTTGCTGCCTTTTTTGAGTCTTTCATGAGCAATTTCAGCCATTTTGTCCCACACGACAATCCTGTGCCATTCAGTATTATCTTTCCATTCTCCGTTCTTATCCTTAAAACTTTCAGTAGTTGCAACATTGAGTGTTGTGACTGACAGACCTGTAGGAGTACTTCTGAGTTCCGGGTCTTGACCCAAATTACCCAAAATTATCGCTTTGTTGACGCTTCTTGCCATAAAATCTCCATAATTTGTAATGAAAAATATGTCTTACGAAATTTAAACAATTCCAACCTCTAATTTAAAAATAAATTACGTTAAAACCAACTGCATTATAAATATCTTTTTCATCAAAAAACATTCCATGCATAGAATTTCCGTTGTAATACTTGTAGAACAGCCGAACACCGAACTTTTTGTTGAACTGAAAATCAATTCCGGTTTGGGAAATATAGCCAACTCGATTTTCGCCTTCTTTGACATCGAAAGCAAAATGAAATTTAATATACTCGTTCAATTTTGCTTCAGATTCGATACCAATTTGTGGTAGAATTTGATTTACATTATCGGGGATAGTCGAGAATACAAGCGTCAATCCGGCATAAGGGCGAATCGAAAACCATGACGTAAAATGCGTTTCGTAAACTACGTAAAGGTCAACAAACTCTCGGCTATATACAAATGGCTCTTTGAAAAATGTTCCGTTTTGCGAATAGCCGTCAACCAGATGTGATGAAATGTGAGCCAATCTAAATCGAGCTTCAATTAAGTCATCACCAAGTTCATGCTCGTGGGAAGCATTTAAACCGAAAAAATAATCCGAAGTTTCCACAGGAAATTTGAAATTATTATCGCTCCGAAGGCGAGTATATGTGAAAAAATCTGTCCCAAAAGCCAGAGCAGAGTTATCATACTTAATATTTAGCAAATCAAAAGATGCACCGATATCCAATCGTAAATTCTCGTCACAGGTATTGTAATGCGCCCCTATTCTCGGCTCAAATGTATTTGCTGTCAAAGGTCTGAATAGCAATACATCATCACTTTGGGAGTGAACATTTGTACAAATCATCAAAATTATGAATGCAGTAAAAAATATATTCTTCATGCTTGTCCTCAAAAACTACTTTTGCCGGTCATGACGACCCAAATCGTTTTGATAAAAATATAAAAATCAAGTGATAAAGTCCAATTGCGAATGTAATAAATATCAGCCATACAACGTTCCTCGAAAGTTGAATCATTTCGCTCGGTTACTTGCCATAAACCTGTAATACCGGGTTTGACGTTCAAAATCAATTTATCGGTATCGTTCATCTTGATGCGCTCTTCGGGCAAATATGCACGCGGACCAATCAGGCTCATATCCCCTTTGAGCACATTGATAAATTGCGGCAATTCATCGAGGCTGAATTTGCGTAAAGTGCGCCCAAAGTTAGTTATTCGCGGGTCATCTTTCAATTTGTGAAATTTGGCATATTCCTCTTTTTTCTCAGGATACTTTTCCAAAATTTCGCTCAAGGAATCATGAGCATCTTCCTTCATTGTGCGGAATTTGAATAGATTGAAATGCTTACCCTTGAGCCCCATCCTGACTTGCTTATAAATGACATTCTTCGTGCCTGATATAAATAATGCCAATGTGACATAGAGCATCAAAGGCAACCACACTACGAGCAAGGCAATACTGAGAATGAGGTCGAAAAATCGTTTATAAATGATAATCGGCTTATCCAACAGATTGCTCCTCAGATTCACACCATAAAAGCTATTTGATGAATTGAATAAGAGCCAGAAACTTGAAAGCCCGTAAATTTCGTTTACTATGATTGTGTCTTTGAATGTCTTAACACAGTGGTTAATTGCTTCATTTTTGCGATTTTCCGGAATTCCTTCGCTAATGAATATGACTGTATCAATGCTATCAATTAAATCAAATTGATGCAAATCATCTAAAGAAAATGTTTCGATATTTTCAATACCGATGCTTTTATCCTTGTAATCATCAATGAAACAAGCAACAGGTTTATAGCCGCCAAAAGGATTTTTCTGGAGTGATTCAATGGCTTTTTTGGCAGATTTCGCTGACCCAATAATCAGAACAGGCGTTCCCCACCAGCTTTTCGAGGTAAAAACCATTTTAATGATATGCCTCATAATTGGCATTATAAACAATAGCAATGCCCACGATAGAAAGAAGAATGATTTGACATACCAAATTTGGAGATGCACAAATAGCGATGCAACAGCCATCAGACTGAACATCAGTGTTATTGTAATCCAAATGGAATGAATTTCGTTGACGATGAAATTGCCATATCCGGGATAAAGCCTGTTAATTGTAAACATGACAAAAAACACGGGCATTACAATTTGGAATTCGAGGTAGAGATTTAAAATATCAAGTGCGGGATAATAAAAGCTGCGTATTACAACTGAAGCAATCGCAAAACAAATTATGATGGAAAGCAAATCGCTTGCTATCAACAATAAAATGGGTTTTACGACTGAAAAATCTTTTGTTTTTCGTATTACAGAATCAAATCTGATTTTGTTGTGGTTTTCATCGGACATATTGCACGAAATTCCAATTTATGATAATTGGGAAAAATTAGCGATGAATACCCCTGACAGAATTTTTGATGAAGTCTATGCAATAGTTTACTTCGGGTGAGGTTTCACCCCTTTGAAGAAATTTTGCAATTCCGTCTGAATTGTTCAATCCCGAAAAAAGCAAAGTATCGTAGAAAAGTTCAATTTCGTTGATTATTTCAGCTTCGAAGCCACGTCTGCGAAGCCCAATTTTATTTATACCTTCAACTTGAGCCGGTTTTCGGTCAACAAGTGTATAAGGAGCAACGTCCTTGACAATTTTGACATCTGCACCGACCATCGAATGCCTTCCGACTTTGCAAAATTGGTGAATTTTGGCAACTCCACCGAGTATTACCCAATCTTCGACTACAACATGACCCGCAATCTGAACAACATTAGACATTATGACATTATCACCGATGATACAATCATGAGCAATGTGGCAATACGCCATAATTAGGCAGTTACTGCCAATTTGAGTTTTACCGGTTTCTTTGGTTCCACGATTGATAGTAGCAAATTCGCGTATTATGCTGTTGTCGCCGATGATAGTGAAAGTTTGTTCACCATCAAATTTCATGTCTTGTGGTTCGGTACTAATCACGGCGCCTGCAAAGAGTTTGACATTATTGCCGATTCTTGCGCCATCTCCGATAACAACCGAAGAGCGAATCTCGCAATCATCACCAATCTGAACGTCATCTTCGATAATAGTGAAAGGACCGATTGTGACGTTATTGCCGATTATCGCTTTGTCCGAAACAATAGCAGTAGGGTGAATCTTTGTAACCATTTTTATTTATCGACTAAAGCAGCTTGAAACTCGGCTTCTGCTACGATTTGACCATCGACCATAGCTTTGCCTTCAAATAAGAATGTGTTCAGGCGTTTAGAAATAAGTTTGACTTCCATAATTAATTGGTCACCCGGAAAAACGGGTTTTCTGAATTTAGCATTTTTAATTCCCATAAAGAACGCTAATTTGTTGTCAATATTTTCCACTTTTCGCGTTATCATCAGTCCGCCTGCTTGAGCAAGAGCTTCAAGTATAAGCACACCCGGCATAACTGGTTTATCAGGAAAATGACCGCCGAAAAATGGTTCGTTGATAGTAACATTTTTCAATCCAATAATGATGCTATTCTCGTCATCTATTGAAATTATCCTATCTATCAATAAGAATGGATAACGATGCGGGAGAATCTTCATTATGTCGCTTATATCGAGAGATTTTTTATCATTCGGAAAAGGTTTCTTGAATTTGATTTTATTTTCAAGATATTTTGTTCTGATTAATTTGCCAAATTCGATGTTGCTGGCATGACCCGGACGAGCCGCAAGAATTTGTGCCTTCAGAGGCACACCAATTAGTGCCAAATCGCCAATCATATCAAGCAGTTTGTGGCGAACGGGCTCGTTTTTGAATCTCAAATTTGTCCCATTCAAAATCCCATTTTCACCAAGATTCGGAACGCCGTTCAATCTGAAAATCTGCTTAAGTTCGCCAAGTTCATCAGGAGTCATTTCTTTATCTATGATAACTATAGCACTATCAAGACTTCCGCCTCTGATTAAACCTTGTTTGTGCAGATGCATAACTTCGGTCAAAAAGCAAAATGTGCGAGCAGGAGCAAATTCACTAACAAATTCTTTTTCTAAATCAAACATACCCGTATGCTGACTACCGAGTGCAGGGTTGAAATAATCAATCATGACTGTGATACGGTAATCATTATTGGGCAATGCGACAATGTCAACGTGCTTGTCTTCGTTTGTGTAGCGAATTGCCTCGTCAATAACGAAATACTCTCTTTCGGCGTTAAGCTCAGTTATGCCGGCTTCGAGAAGAGCATTTACATATGGCATCGAACTTCCGTCAATGACGGGAGGTTCGTTAGAATTAAGTTCAATTCGACAATTATCTATGCGTAAACCTGCCAAAGCAGCTAAAACGTGTTCAACTGTATGCACTCTGACACCATTGATTCCGAGAGTCGTACCTCGTGAAAGGTCAACAACGTAATCAACAAGCGCCGGAATTTCAATCGGTGTGTCTAAGTCGGTTCTGACAAAAACATAGCCATAGTTAGCCGGAGCCGGATGGAATGTAATTGTAGAAGGATTACCTGTATGTAAGCCTGTACCTGAAAATGCCACCGATTTTTGAAGTGTTCTTTGTTTTTCCATTTACTCTTATGGAGTGAATAAAACAATTTAATTTACAAAAATACGAAAGTAAACTGAATAAAAGTGAATTTAATTTTGGTATGCCTATTTTATTGACTATCAATTTCTGATAATCTTTTTTTAATTATTGCTAAATCTTTATCCATTTGAGGTAGATTTCGTAATATCGCCTCAATTTTGAATGCCAACTGAACTTCTTTTGCCGGTGAACCGAAATAGACACCTTTTTTTGTAATACTTTTAGGAACACCTGATTGTGCAAGCAAAACTACTTCGTCTGCAATTTCGAGGTGACCTGCCAATCCGATTTGACCACCGAATTTGCAGTTTTTACCTGTCCTGACGCTGCCGGAAAATCCACTTTGAGCTGCTATGGCTGTATTGGGACCGATTTCGCAGTTATGTGCAATATGGACAAGATTATCTATCTTAGTGCCTTGCATTACACGGGTAGTTCCGATGAGCGCCCTATCTATAGTAGTATTAGCTCCAATTTCGACATGATTTTCTAAGACCACATTACCGAGTTGCGGAATTTTGGAATAAGAACCGTCAAGGTCGCTTTCGAGATAGCCAAATCCGTCTGCACCTATTACTGCACCTGAATATATGATGCAATTATCGCCAATTTCTGTGTCGGAATGTATTACGCAATTGGGGTAAATTTTGGTGTTTTTGCCAATTTTCACATTCTCCATTATTGTTGTGTTTGCCATTATTTTAACTCCGGTTTGCAATATGGAATCTTTCCCGATTGTGACATAAGCTTCGATTTGAATATGTTCGGGCAATGAAACATTTGATTCGATAATAGCTGTAGGATGCACCTTATAGCTTGAGACTTCTTGTTTGGGAGACAGATAATTCAGCAAATGAACCAATGCTTCATGAGGATTTTTATGAGCAATAAAGGCTTGGTTCGGCTTCGGCTCTATATTTGTACCCAAAGGAATAATTACGCATGATGCATCAGTCACTGTTAAAAACTTGCTGTATTTGTCATTATAAAAAAATGTCAAATCGCCTTGGACTGCATCTTCGATGCCTTGTATCCCATTAATAATAACATCGGTGGAGCCCAAAAGTTCTCCACCTGTTATTTCAAATATTTGATTCAAACTAATTTGAACTTTCATTTTCTATTTACCTTGGTCTGCTCATTTCTACAGGACGTTCTCGTGGTTGCTTAGGATTTTCTTTGTCTTGTTCGGTTTCTTGCTCAAATTGCCTGTCGGTAGTAGGTGGAGCATTAGGGTCGTAATCGCCTCTACCTCTCTGACGCGGTGTTCTGGAGATTTTTTGTTCGTTTCGTGGGTCTTTTTCAATTCGGTCTTGCAAATCTTTTTCAAGTTCGCCAACGTCCACACCAAGCTCTCGCAACACGTTGACTGTCAAATCAAACTTATAGTTTACGTAAGGCAATGGCTGAATACTTTGGTCAAGAATGATGTCGAATCCTTGGTCTGCCGCTACTTTCTGAACTGCGGCGTAAATCTTTTCTTCAACAGGTGTGTAAATAGTCTTTGTGGCTTGGTCATGTTTACCGTTTTGTTCAAAAACTGTTTTGGCATAATCTTCGCGAACTCTTTTGTGTGATGCTAACTCACTTTCTTTGGTACGTCTTTCATCTTCAGTCCAAATTAATCTGTTCTTCTTGATTTCGAAATCAAGGTTGTCAATCTTTTGTTGCATTGCATCGAGTTCGCGTTTCCATTCGTCAATCATGCTTTGGACACGTTGCTGTGCTTGTTGACCTTCGGGGAATTTCTCCCTGATGGTATTAGAATTAATGAATGCAACTCTCTGAGCCAATGCAACATTTGCAGAAGCAATCAACATAAGCACAAATAATGCGACATTACGGAATTTGGGGATTTTATTCATTTTAAAGTCTCTCATAATTCAACAAATGAAGTTCATATATTCAGACGTAAAAGTGAGCAATTTATATCAATTTTTATTTGTTGGAACGCTTAATTGTGTCAATCACTTTGAAAGTAATATCAATTGATGTATCTGAGTAAAGCACCATGACTTTGTCCACTACCATTTTGATTTTCTCTTCTTTGGCAACTTTATCAATTGCAAGTCTGATTTTAGTTCTTAATGGTTCGAGCAATTCTTCTCTGAGACCATTGAGTTCGCCTTGTTGACCAAATTTTTCTTCTTGATATTGGACCATTTGCATATTTTGAGCTTGAAGAGCTTCTTCTTCTTTCAATTGTTGGTCTTGCGACATCATTGATTTTTGTTTTTGATATTGCTCAAATTTTTGTTGCAATCCGGTACGAAGCTGAATCAAAGTATCTTGCCATTTTTGACCAATTTCTTTGATTTTTTTGTCAGCATCGAGTGCTTCAGGCATTTCTTTGAGCACAGTTTCGACATCTACAACACCTAACATTGATTGGGCTTGGATATTAGCCGAAAAAACAAAAAACAAAAACAATAATGATGCTATTAAAATCTTATTCATAACAAAAACTCCATAATTTATTAAATGTAAAAAATATTCTATTGTCCGAGATGGAATAAGAATCTCCATCCTGATTTTTCTTCGTTGACGCCTAATGGGTCGAACCCATAACCGTAACTGAATCCGATTACACCAATAGGTGCAACCATTAATTGAACTCCAAGACCGGCAGAACGTTTCAAATCGAATGGGTCTGTAGTTCTCAAATTATCCCACACATTGCCGGCTTCTGCAAATCCATACAAATAGATAGGCATAGGGTCGAGCGAGACCGCAAATCGCAATTCGGCAGTATATTTGGACATCACTCGACTTCCGCGTCCTGAGCCAATTTTATTATCCGGATAGCCTCTGAGTGGAACGACACTAAATCCGCTCAAGCCATTTCCACCCATTCTGTACAACTCAATTGGCGAAATTGTGGTATCCGACTTAAATCCGGTGATGTAGCCGACTTTAGCGGCAATCATAAATACAAGTCTGTCCATACCTTCGATTTTTGAAATCGGGTTATACATTTCGAAATTGATTTCATTTTTGATGTAATCCGTTTCTCCCAGCCCAACAGCTCCCATTGCAAAATCAGTCCCAAATGTGAATTTTGAACCAGTTGACGGGAAAAACATATTGTTGAACGATATACGGGAAATTTTTTGCCCGATAGATAGTTCGGTATATTCGCCTTGGCGATAGTAGAATGATGCTGTTCGGTTGTTATTTAGTTGGTATCTTGTAGTGAAATCTCCACGCCAATAATCATCGGGCCATTTGAAACGACGACCGAGATTGATGCCAATACCGGTACGACTTTGGTTCAAATCTAAATAACGATAATATGTATCGAAAATGTTGAAACCGACTGTGGTTGGTGTATCGAATAGCCAAGGCTCGGTAATACCTAATGAAAAAGTACGGTAACGATTTGCTTGACCGAATTCCCAACTTAGGTTGAAAATTTGTCCGCCGCCACCTTTGAGTGGTTCGAGTATTGAAAAATTGTTGAATGTAAATCCGAGTGCACCGGTCAGACCGAAACTGCCTGCAAATCCGATTGATGCGTTGAAGGTATCTGTAGAACGTTCATCAACTTTGTAAATGACATCAACTGATGTATTGTCCGATTCCGATGGTTTGATGTCAGGGCGGAGAGATTCGGGATTGAAATATTGCATTACTTGCAATGCGCGTACACTACGAATTATCGCAGAGCGGTCGAAGAAATCGCCCGGGCGAGTGTAAAGCTCGCGGCGGATAACTTTGTCTTTGGTTTTGGTATTACCGACGATATGCACTTTGCCGACTCTGAATCTGTCATTTTCGAATATATTTATCACAATGTCCACCGAGTCAGGAGGCACTCTTTGCAACTGAGGAATCAGCCTTGCTTGCAAGTAACCGTTATCCATATACAGCGATGATGCGTCTGTTTGGGATTCGTTGCCCGAAAGGTTCATAGTGAATCGCTCTACATTATAAATGTCGCCTGGTTTAAATTCGAGGCGTCTGAGCAACACTTCGTCCGTATAAATTGTATTACCTTTGAATTTAATGTCCCTAACATAGACTTTGGGACCTTCGGATACATTGACCGTAATATAAACTCTTTTTTTGACTTCATCATAAATAATAGAGTCGGACAAAATTTGAGCATCAATATAGCCTTCCGATTGGAAAAAGTTTAACAAAAGCTTTTTATCTTCTTCATATTTGATTGGGTCAAATTTTGCAGATTTCCAAAATTGCCACCATGCTTTAGTCGAAGTTTCATCGAATGCATCTTCTAAGTCACTATCGGAAAAGTTTTCGTTGCCTTCAAAATTTATCGAAGCAACTTTGAATTCAATCCCTTCCTCGATATACGCAATGATATTAGCATAGTTGGAAGTGTCGGTCATTTGGAGTTCCAAATCAATTTGGGCAAATGTCAGACCTTCTTCGGCGTAAAGCTTTTTGATATTGCTTTTGATTAGATATAGTTCATAGTTGGAGATGATGTCGCCTCTAATCTTGCCGACAGCTTTGCGAATATCGATATCGTCAACTTTATCGTTATTTTCGATTATAATGGCATTCATTCTCGGGAATTCGTCCACTTTGATAATCAAAAATAGTCCAACTTGCGAAATTCTGTCAATCACAATATCAACTTTAGAAAATTGCTTCCGTTGCCATATATTGGTTACCGCTTTCTGGATTTTGGTATCGGCTGGATAATTTATAGATTCGCCGATTCTCAATCCCGAAAGCGAGATGATAGTTTCGGCATCGGAATAAATATTGCCTTCGACTGTAATTCCTGCAATAGTATAAGTTTCGGGCTTTAGATTACCCAAGCCTTGTGAATTTGCAGATAGCGACATCGCTAAAAAAAGTGCAAAAACTAAGTAAATACTAAGATTTTTTGAAAGCATTAAAAACTCTCTGTAAATAAGATTCTTCTGAGACATTTTGTTTTTCATTTGCTATTTGTAAAGAAGTTTTGCCGTAACGCCTTTCGCGTTGCAGATAATTGCTAAGAGCCTCGTAAATATCATTTCGGCGAAACTCGGGCCAATATTTATTGGATATGTAAATCTCACCGTAAGCCATCTCCCATAATAAAAAGTTACTCAATCTCATTTCACCGCTTGTCCTGACCATCAAATCTGCATCGGGCAAATCATGAGTCTGAAGATACGAAGCAAACAAATCTTCGTTAATATCCTCCGGCGAAATTTTCCCACGACGAATGTCCAAGCCAATCATTTGGACAGCCCGAACTAAATCCCATCTTCCGCTGTAACTCAAAGCCAAAGTAAGATTGAGTCCTTGGTTCTCTTTTGTTCTTTCTTCGGAGTCCTTGAGCAGCTTCTGTACCACTTTCGGTAAAGAGTTAATTTTGCCTATAGCTCTCAATCGAACACCGTTTGCGTTCAATTCATCAATCTCTTGACGAAGATAATGCTCTAAAAGTTTCATAAGTCCGGTAACTTCCGATATGGGTCTTTTCCAATTTTCTATAGAAAAAGCGTAAAGGGTAAGATACTGAACACCTAATTGCGAACAAGCTTTGACGATATCCCTGACGCTTTCGATGCCTTCCTTGTGTCCGGCAATGCGAGGCATGTTTTTTTCCACAGCCCACCTTCCATTACCATCCATAATGATAGCAATGTGGCGGGGGAACTTGCCCATTTCCATCAATTCTAACTGAATTTCTTTATCTGGGGCTTGTTGGTCGTCATTCCAATTCACATCAACTCCGAATCAAAACATAAACATATTAAACCAAGAACTTCAAAAATAAAAAATTCTCAGCCAATTTTGGAAAATAAATACATATTTCATTATTTTAAAGACTATTATAAAAATAAATTTTTGTATTAACTCCAAGATTGTTAAATTTGCCTTCCTAAATTGTGACAATTTGTATTTATATTAAAAATAAATTTATACAGGTAAACTATGACTAAAGCCGATATCGTTGATGAAATTGCAAGAGCAACAGGATTGACGAAGATAGAAACCAAAGCCGTTGTTGATGGTGTTTTCGCAAGTATTATCAAGGCAATCGCTGATGGAAGGCGGATTGAACTTCGCGGGTTTGGCGTGTTTAAACATAAAAGTAGAAAACCACGTATGGCTCGTAACCCAAAAACCGGTGAACTTGTACCGCTTGATAAAAGATATGTACCAATTTTCAAACCCTCACCCGATTTTTTGAATAGAGTGAATGAAGCTATGAAACTTCAACTTGAAGAAAAAGCTTCATAATTTGCTTATGTCGGGATTTTTGTTTACATTGAGAAAATTTTTCAACCAAATTTTAAAAAACGGAGCTAAAAATGCCTTGCGGTAAGAAAAGAAAACGCCATAAAATGGCTACTCATAAGAGGAAGAAAAGACTTCGCAAGAATCGTCATAAAAAGAGGAAATAACTCTTGGGCGTAAATTGTGCATAAAGGTGAATATTTTCGAGTATTCACCTTTTTTTTCTTTGCTATTTCATCATTTTTGTTTATATTCATCTTGAGAATTGTTCCATTTCACAAAAATCAGCTAAATATGAACAAAATATACACTATAAATATAGTTCTCATCATAATTTTATGTTCGGTTACATCGCAGGCGCAAAGATGGGAAAAAATCGAAAACCTCCCTAATGGCTACAAAGATAATTTTTGGCTCGATGTTTTTTATTTAGCCCCCCAAAATACTCACGGCTGGGCTTGCGGATTTAATGGAATGGTGGTTCGTACAACCGATGGTGGTCAAACTTGGAGAGGCTCTTTAGTTCCTAATGCTTACCATCTCGAACATATTCATTTCCCTACAACTCAAATTGGCTATACTTCAGGTCCGGACGGATTGTTCAAATCCAAAGATGGCGGTCAAACATGGGAAGATATAACCCCTGACCCTACTACAACTGATTATTGGGGCTGCTATTTCATGGATGTCAATTTCGGCTTGGTGATTGGTGGCGGTTGTTTAAGAAATCAGAAGTATTGGCGAACTACCGACGGTGGCTCAAACTGGACACTTTTTGAAAATAATGTAAATCACAGCGGATTGACTGACCTAATAATGTATGACAAAGCCGGATTGGGCTTTGCTGTTAGTAGCGGTTTGCTTTGGAAAACCACAGACGGTGGCTTTACATGGGATTCTTTGGCACGAACAGGTTCTTACGTATGGCATGAAGAAATAACTCATTTCGGTACATCATTTCTTCTTCCATATGCAGGAACTAATTGCAGTGGTGGTGGTCCGGACGGCGGAATGAGATTCACAACAAATGCAGGTTCGACTTGGAATAATTTCCAAACTATGCAACCAATGTTCGGCGCATTTATTTTAGGAGACAATGAGGGTTGGGCTTGTGGCAACAACTCAAGTGTATATTATACTTCTAACGCAGGCGTTACCTGGGTTTTGAACAATTGTGGTATCGAAGGTGGACATTTTGACGATATGTGGTTCACTTCAAAAGATGAGGGTTGGCTTGTCGGTACCGGTATATACAGGCTGAGACCCGCTCGAAATGACTTTACGAAAGACTCGATTGTCTTTAGAGATGTGTGCTTGGGCACTGCTCAATTTGACACATTATATATTGACAATGAATCATTTACTTCAATGGATTTGGCACTCACTATAACAGGTGCCGATGCAAATAGGTTCAGACTCGTAACACCTAACAATTTCTCGAGTATGGCTCAATGCACTCAGAGAATGATTATTATTGAATTCACTCCAAACAGCCGCAACGAATCTCGTGCAATGCTCGAAGCAACGGTCACAAGAGCCGGAATGGGCAATTCATTTATCAATATTCCATTAGTTGGTTATTCAACTTTCGCATCAGCTTTTCCGCTGAGTGATATTGTTATTGTTGATAGCGTTTATTGCAACATAATGCTCACAACTAAGATAGATTGGAAAGCAGATAAAGATGGCGAAGAAATCAGATTTGTCAATAAATTACAAAGTGATAACCAAATCGCTTATATCACAAAAGTTCCCAATATAATCCTGAAAGAAAGCTCCGTGTCAGAATTCAGAATCATAGCACTCGACACAGGTTGGGTAGAATCTAAATTCAGAGTTACAACACATCCATGCGAAAAGGATACAATTTTGACAGTCAGGACTTATGCGTATTCGTCAATTATAAGTTCCGATACCAAACGAAATGTTGGATTAATGTGCGGTAACGAAGCAATAGATACGCTTATCATTCAAAATACCGGCAATTCCAGCTTGTCAATGAATGATTTGAAATTTGCAACCGGGACCTATTTCAAAATTATCGGGTGGATTGATGGTGCAAAGTCGAAAAGTATAGAACCTAATCAACAAGATACTTTGTTGATTTTGTATAAACCCTTTGGGAATGGTCCGCATACTGACAAGCTATCTATTGGCAATAATGATTCTACAAAAGTTCGTGGCGATAAAAATCCTTACCTGATAGATTACTCGGGCGAGTACCGCCAAGCAGAACTTGTTTACGACCAAGTCATAGATTTGGGTGATGTTTGCGTCGGTAAAATTCACCAAATTGAAAAATATATCAAAAATATCGGGACGTGGATTTCAACTTTCGACAAAAAAATTGAGATTGGGAATAATTTCAAAATTGAAATGATGAGAGATGCTCCATTTTCGATTAATCCTAATGATTCCGTCAAATTATGGGTTTCATTCTTCCCTAACGAAGCCACATCATTTTCCGAAGTATTAGAATTTATTACAGCACCTTGTGGAGATACCGTGCGTATTACATTGCGAGGGCGTGGCATTTCCAATTTGCTGACTGTGAATCCTCAATCCATTCAGGGTGCTGTCAAATCCGGCACCTCTATAAAACGTGAATTGCTGATTGAATCATTGTCCAATACTGATGTTACTATTACTGACATCAAAATAGTTGATTTGCCAGATGATTGGGAATTGGTTTGGACACCGAATTTGCCTCAAGTTCTATTGCCGGGTTCGCTAATAACTTTCGAGTTGACTTTCACAAATAACGGACATGAAAGTATAGATTCGCAAATCATGATTGTTACCGATGGTTTATGCCCTGAAGATTACTATGTAAAGGTAGATTTATTCGGTATAATGCGGAATGTGGCTGTTGACAAAGACAAAATCGAGTTTGGCGATTCTTATTGCAATTCTAAACTTGCAAATCAGACTTTGACCATTACAAATTTCGGCTTTGTGACTGATACTATCACAAGTATTGCAATCGAACCGCAAGATGCTTTCACAATCACAAATGTACCGGAATTGCCCTATTATATCGAACCTGAAGAATCTCTCGAATTAGTAATTGCTTTCGTATCAAATGTTTTAGGTGCTCATAGTGCCAATCTGACAATAATGACAAATGATACCGAAAACAATATTCATATTACCGAACTCATTGCATTCAACTACTCCCCTATTACAAGTGCCGATGAGGACAAACTTGATTTTGGTGTAGCAGAACTATGTGAAGATGACAGGACAATGACTTTCGCGTTGCATAATGCCGGTAACGTCAGTGATAAGCTCGAATTTACAATTGAAGGGACGCCGTTTTCAATAACGGAATCCCAATTGGAAATTCAAGCCGGCGAGACAATTCAATATTTCGTCAAAGCCCATCCAACAATGAGCGAGCTTGGATTGAATACGGGCAAATTAAAAATTAGAAGCCTGGATTGCGATTTTGTAGATGAAATTGAACTTGAAATTGATATTTACAAGACGGACATTGCGGTGAATCCCCAACTTATCAATATTGATGTTCTTTGGATAGGTGACCGTAGCAACGGCAGCTTTGCAATTGAGAACCTGACAGCTCACGAAGCGACTGTAATAGCAATTGTGATTGAACCGAATGCCTCGGGAGTTATCGATATAGATTTCACTCCCGGAACTACCATCGCAGGTAATGGAAGTATTCAAGTACCATTTACATATACTGCTGTGGCTCCCGGGAAATTTGAATTCGAGATTACTGTAAAAGCTGAAAATTATTGCGAGGATATCGAGCAAATCAAGCTAATTGCAGACATTCCCTTAGAAATTTACGTAGTTGATTTGATGGTCGAGCAACATGTGGCTGTAGCAGGCGAGAGAATAATGATTCCTGTAAAATTGTTGCGCGAAGAATTGAGATTCAATACTGAATATGTTAGATTGGAATTTGAATTCGACCGTAAATTATTTTTCCCGTCTATTATTACTTCAAAATTTGGTAATGAATTTGTCCAAACAGACTTCACCTACAAATTCGGAAATTTGAGCATATTATTGGACCAAGTTTCAAGCAGAGATTTATTCGGACAAGTTGGCGAAATAGTAAGAATTGACGGCTACGCACTAAGGGCAATGCCCGATTATACGCCTATTGCATTCAAAAATGTGGACCTATTTACCGAAAAAGTCGTGACGCTGACAACGCAAGACGGTGGATTAAAAGTTGAGGAGTTTTGCCTACCGGAGGCAGCATTTGAATTAATCCGAATCCCACAATTAGTGTCTTCGGTGCCTGAAATCGTTTTTGGAAACGACTTGAACATTCAATTCACTGCCGATAAAAACTTTGCGACAAGTATCGAATTATTGGACATAGCGGGTAATTCTGTGGTTACACGTAGCTTAACTATCCCCCAAGGCGAATTCGAATACAAGATTGATTTGAATTCGATTAGTTCGGGAGTTTATTTTGTAGTAATCAAATCGGAAAATAACAATACAAGTGTGAGATTTATAAAATCAAATTGAAATTTTTAGTTCGATTTGTCTTTCAAAAAATAATGGTAATAGAAAATAGTTTCGGGGAACATCAATAAGAGAAGCCCGAGTGTATCACTTGTGAAAAAAATTGAATCCCATGAATGATTCCAAATCAAGTTTGCGACTGTTGCGGTCAATGCCCAACCGATTGAAAAGAACAAACCAATGATAAGTACTGACAATATTCCGGCTTTGACGCCACCGGATTGCCAATTTTTGGTAAAAGCGTAAAGTGCTGCAACAATATGCACATGAAAAATCAATAGTTCAATCATATTTTCGTAACATTGTTTATAATTTAATTCAAAAATATAAAATTTAGGACATGGTAAAAAATAAAGATTTCAGAATAGTTTTTGCGACGACAGATAATGAGGATTTAGCCATGCTCATTTCTGAAACTTTAGTCCAAGAAAAGCTTGCTGCATGTTGCTCGATAATCAAGGGTGTGACTTCGATTTACGAATGGGAAGACAAAATTGAAAAACGCAGTGAATTTATTTTGAAGATAAAAACTTCCAATAGCCAACTTGACAAACTTGAAAATAGAATCAAAGAATTGCATAGCGATTCTGTCCCCGAAATCATAGCAGTTGAAATTAGCGAACTTTCCGAAGGATACATGGATTGGATGAACAAGACGATAAAATGATTTCACCAAAAACAGCCCCAATCGACTCTGAAAATGGTACATATAGTCCCAAAAGCCGTTTCACTCCGATTCGGGATTGGAAATCTGACGATAAACCCAGAGAAAGACTAATGATGCACGGACCCGAAGTACTCTCGGATAGCGAATTATTGGCTATCATCGTAGGTTCGGGAACTGTCGGCAGGTCAGCAATTGATATCGCAAGGGAATTATTGAAAAAATATTCTTCACTGAATCATTTAGCTCGATGCGATTTTAGTGAATTCAAAAATATTTCCGGAATTGGAGATGCCAAAGCAGTCAGTATAATTGCAGCATTCGAGTTGAGCAGAAGAATAGAAATCGCCCCTTTTTCCGGCAAAAAAATCTTCCGTTCGCCCGAAGAAATTGCCGAATACTACATCCCGCGAATGCGAGATTTGCGAATAGAAATTTTTAAAGTGCTTTTGTTGACAAGCTCCAATCAAATTTTTCGTGATTTAACTATTACAGAGGGAATTCTGAATTCGAGCGTTGTACATCCGCGTGAGGTTTTCCGAATTGCAATTACCGAGAGTGCCGCTGCAATTATTTTGATGCACAATCATCCGTCGGGCAATCCCGAACCATCAAAAGAGGACATAAAGATTACAGAGCAAATAGTACAAGCCGGAAAAATAGTCGGCATCAAAGTTTTAGACCATATAATTATAGCAGGGGACAAATTCACCAGTTTTGTCTCATTAGGTTTGATATGAAAAACAAGAATAATTTACCAAAAACAAAAACACATTCATTGGCAATTACACGTACAGTTTTAAATAATGGATTGACCTTAGTAACCGAAAAAATTCCAAATGCCGAATCTATCGCATTGGGTATCTTTGTAAATGCAGGCTCGCGAGACGACACTCACGATTTCAGTGGTACGGCGCATTTCATGGAACATGCCGTATTCAGGCACTCGCAAAAGCGAACTTCACGCAGAATAGCAGGTGAATTTGAATCAATGGGTGCTTATACAAATGCTTTTACCTCTCAGGAATATACTTGCTTCTATGTTCGAGCATTGAAAAGGCACTTCCGCAAAACATTGAATATCTTGTTCGACATTACGATGAATCCCTTGATTTTGCCCAAAGAAATCGAAAAAGAACAGTTGATAATACTCGAAGAAATCAAATCTTACGAAGATGACCCCGAAGAATACATCTTCGATTTGGGAGATAAAATTGTATTTCAAAATCACCCCTTAGGCAATCCTATTATCGGTACAAAGGAATCTGTTGATGCTATTGAATCGAACATTTTGCAACAATTCCACAGAGAATATTACAAACCCGACAATATCATAATTACTTTTGTCGGCGATATTGAGCATCAAGTCGTTTTGAACGCAATATCAAGTTTATTCGGCGATTTGGAAGCCGGAAATAGGATTTATACGCGTATCGCACCGGAACCATTCATGCCTATGACTTTGGAGATGGCAAAACCGGTGCAACAATCGCATTTGCTATTGGGCAAAAGAGCAGCATCGCTCAAAGATGAGGACAGAACTGCATTGATGATATTCAACATTTTATATGGTGATGGAATGAGCTCGCGGCTGTACCAAAAACTTCGCGACCGCCATGGAATCGCATATTCGATTTTTTCGACTTTGCAAATGCACTCAGATGCAGGAGTGTTTTATATTTATGCAGCTACTGATACGAAGAAAGTTCGTAAAACTGAGACTATGATTTTCGAGCAGATGAATCAAATACTTGGCGATAAGTTGAATCGTTCCGAAATAAATCGTGCTAAAGAACAATTGAAATCAAGTTTGATAATGGATTTGGAAAGTATGTCTGCCCGGATGCAGTCATTGGCAAAAAATGAGCTTTTAATCGGCGACCACGAAAGCGTTCAAGAAATCATCGAACGAATTGATGCAATCACATTAGAAACAGTCAAAGACACAGCCACGAAATACTTTGGCGATGGGCTTTGGTGCAAGGCTCATATTTATCCCGAGAAATGATAAAGTCCAAAAATCATAATCATATTACAATATTATCATACGTTCATGCGTCCTTAAATGAGTAGAATTAATTATATTTGTATTTTAAAAACAGTAAAATTAAAGCAATAAAAATGGCAAAACATTTTAAAGTGATTATCATAGGTTCAGGTCCTGCAGGGTTTACTGCAGCGCTCTACGCTTCGAGAGCAAATCTCGAAGTTGCAATTTTCGAAGGAATTCAGCCCGGCGGACAGCTCACAATTACAACCGATGTCGAAAATTATCCAGGATTTGCCGATGGAATCGAAGGTCCGGAAATGATGGAAATCTTCCGCAAACAAGCCCAAAGATTCGGCGCAGTATCATTATTTGAAACAATTGAAAAAGTAGATTTGTCCGAACGCCCGTTCAAACTGAAATCCGAAAGAGAAGATTACACTTGCGATGCTTTGATAATCGCAACCGGTGCGACTGCAAAACTTTTGGACATGGAAAGCGAGAAGAAATATTGGGGTGCAGGGATTTCGGCATGTGCCACTTGCGACGGATTCTTTTTCAAAGGCGAAAAAATATTCGTAATCGGCGGTGGTGATACAGCAATGGAAGAAGCGAACTATTTGACTCATTTCGGAGAATCAGTCACATTGGTTCATAGACGCAGCGAATTCCGTGCATCGAAAATCATGGTTGAACGTACTCAGAAAAATCCAAAAGTCAAAATCATCACTGATAGCATTGTGGACGAATTTTTGGGTGAAGAAAACATGGGAATCAAGAGATTGACAGGCTTGAGATTGAAAAATGTCGTCACCGGAGAAATGAGCAATCACGAAGCCGGAGGCTGTTTTATCGCAATTGGTCACAGCCCGAATACCTCGCTATTTGAGGGAATGCTTGACAAAGACGTGAACGGATATTTAATCACAAAAGGTAAATCCACTTACACTAATATTCCGGGCGTATTTGCTTGTGGAGACGTCCAAGACCATGTCTATCGCCAAGCGGTGACAGCTGCCGGTTCGGGATGTGCCGCTGCAATTGATGCCGAACGTTGGTTAGCCGAACAAGAATAAAATTTGATAAAAAGGAGTTGTGTTCCAACTCCTTTTTTATTTTTTTTACATTCAAATCGATACATTAAAGCATTGACTTAAAACCATTTCCAAAATGCTAATCATTCAATATTTTCTGAAAATTGTTTCATATTTTATGCAATAATAAAGCGAGTTGCAAGTTAATATATTGTTAAAAAGTGTATGTTTTATGTGATTTTTATGATTTTATAATATAATAGGATTATTTGTGATGAACAACATCGTAAGATTTATGATTTTTATTTTAGCTTCTGCAGCATTTGTAAGTTTGAATTCGTGCAGTAAGGAAGAAACGACGAAAGCGGAGGAAGAGATGGCAGTAAAGGCAGTAGATTCGGCAAACTTTGATTTCAATATTCATCCCGGAGATGATTTTTTCAAATATGTAAGTGGCGGTTGGATGACAAACAATCCAATTCCGGAATCAGAATCGCGTTGGGGTGCTTTCGCAATTTTGAATCTTGAAAATCAGACAAAACTCAGAACATTATTTGAAGAAGCCGCAAGTGGCAAACACAAAGAAAAAGATTGGGTTAAAATCGGTGACTTTTACTCATCAGGTATGGATACCGTTGCAATCGAAAAAGCGGGAATAGAACCACTCAAACCATTATTTGAAAAAATTGATAAGATTGCATCAGTTCAAGATTTGCAAACAACAATTGGCGAATTATCCTCCTACTCGATTCAACCAATTTTCTACTTCTATGTAAGTGCCGACGATAAAAATAGCACAATGAATATTGCCGGATTATACCAAGGTGGATTGGGATTGCCCGACAGAGATTATTACTTCCCGAAAGACGACAGAACCAAAAATATTTTGTCCGAATATAAA
Organism: Candidatus Kapaibacterium sp.; assembly: GCA_023957315.1. NCBI lineage: Bacteria > Pseudomonadati > Bacteroidota > Eximiradiia > Eximiradiales > Kapaibacteriaceae (SeqCode) > Kapaibacterium (SeqCode) > Kapaibacterium sp. (SeqCode). The sequence continues at coordinate 73,151 of JAMLHE010000007.1, read as the reverse complement.
AAGCACCTTGGCAAAGTTTTTGAAATTTACGGCTTAGAATCAACGGAAGCAAAAAAAGCATCTGATGTGATTCTCAAAATTGAAACCGAAATTGCGAAAGCTTCTTCAACAAAATTAGAACTCAGAGACCCTGTTAAAAATTACAACAAAATGCAAATTCAAGATTTGCAAAAATCAAGTCCAAATTTTGATTGGTCGCTCTATTTCAAAAATCTTGGAATCGATTCACCTACAGAAATTAATGTTGGGCAGCCAAAGTTTTACAAAACAGTCAGCAATTTGATGAAAAAAACATCAATTGAAGATTGGAAAACATTCTTGAAATGGAAAGTGATTAAAGATGCTTCACCATATTTGAACGAAGCATACGTAAATCAAAATTTTGAATTTTACGGAAAAGTCCTAACCGGAAGCAAAGTTAATCAAGACAGATGGAAAAGAGTTTTGAACGCTACAAGTGGCTCGCTTGGCGAATCAGTCGGCAAAATTTATTCCGAAAAATATTTTCCTGCAAAATCGAAAGAGAAAATGTTGGATTTGGTTGACAATCTTAAAATTGCATTGAAAGAACATATCCAAAATCTTTCGTGGATGGGAGAAGATACCAAAGCAAAAGCATTAGTGAAACTCGAAAAAATCAACGTCAAAATTGGCTATCCCGACAAATGGAAAGACTATTCAAAAGTTGATGTTTCGAGAGACAATTATGTAATGAATGTGTTGAATGCGAGCAAATTCGAAATGGACGAAATGCTGGCAAAAATCGGCAAACCCGTTGACCGCTCAGAATGGCACATGACACCACAAACAGTCAATGCTTACTACAGCCCCAACATGAATGAAATCGTGTTTCCTGCGGCAATTCTACAGCCACCCTTCTTTTACCCTGATGGCGATGATGCCGTTAATTATGGTGCAATCGGTGTAGTAATCGGGCACGAAATGACTCACGGATTTGATGACCAAGGCAGACAATTTGATGCCGAAGGCAATTTAGTTGAATGGTGGACAAAAGAAGATGCCGACAAGTTTAACGAAAAAGTGAAAGTGCTTGTTGACCAAGCAAACTCATTTGTCGTAATCAACGATATGAAAGTGGACGGTGCACTTACTTTAGGCGAGAACATTGCAGACCTTGGCGGCGTAACGGTATCGCTCACGGCACTAAAGAAAGCATTAAAAGGAAATGTTGAAACGCCGGCGATTGACGGATTCACACCTTTGCAAAGATTTTTCATATCCTATTCGCAAGTATGGCGCCAAAACATCCGCGAGGAAGAAGAAATGAGAAGATTGAAAGAAGATGTCCACTCTCCGGGAGTCTATAGAGTAAACGGTACATTACCAAATGTCCCTGAATTTTATAAAGCTTTCAACATCACAGAAGCAAACAAACTATACATGCCAGTTGAAAAACGCGCCATAATTTGGTAATATTGATGTGCCATTGGTGTGATGACTCACATCAATGGCACTTTCTTTTTGTGTTAAACGAGCTAATTCCCCTCTTGAGGGGTGGCAGCTTGCTGACGGTGTTGAAATAATTCATTTTATTCGTCTTTTTTTATCTTAGTTTTTTCAATTCCCAATACCGCTTTAGCATTCAGCGTGCTTACAACTTTTTTTCTTGTTTTAGATTCTAATTCTTTGAGCGCTACTTTGGCTACATTACCACCTTGCCATGCTACTTTTTTGCTCTCTTCAAAATCTTTGGGTTGCACTGCCACTGAAATATCTTTAGTAGAAGCCTCGGCAAGCATATTCAGAATCAACTCAGTGTTCGTCATATTGTCGCGAAGATTTTCCTTTTTTAAGCCTTTTAATACTTTGTATTCTTTGGTGGTTTTGCCTGCCCAAGCTTTGGTGATAATGTCCGTTAAAGTAGCAAATTGCTGACCTTCTTTCAAGCCACGTTGTTTCCATTCGTCTGTTAGTTCTTTGCGTATTTCTATGCTTTTCAGTCGTTGATTAATCCAGCTTTCAGAATATCCCAATTTTAGATACTGCTCTAAAGCTCTGTCAATACTCAATTCAGGGTCTTGCATTTCATCTAATCTTTCGGATGCCACCTGCGCCAACCATATTTTAAAAGGTTCTGCTTTAGGCGAGGGAATGCTTTGAATCAAGCGAAATAGTTGCTCGGTGTCGGCTACATCGGTCATTCGCATTTTGCCATCAGGGGCAAGCATTTTCAAGTGTCCGATTTTTTCGGACACTTCACTTCCTTCTTTTTTAATTTTCGCTTTTAAGTCATTCCAATACTTTCTGGGTCTATCAGTATTGGTTAATATTTCAATCACATCAATGATAGAAACATACCACTTCTCTTGCTCGGCATCCCAAACCGTGCGGACTTGTTTGTTCTCAAATAGTTGTATGGACTCTTTTTTACTCATCTACTTCAGTATTTTGTGATAAAATCAATTTAGCAAATCATTATTTCATTAAACGCCATCTCTACAAACTTACAACTAAGACTTGAAAAATGCAAATTGATTTGTAACTGCTGTTTCCCTTCCCAAAAAAAAGTTTACGTAACAGCCGTTAACCACCTCTTGAGAAGCTCCCAGCCGTGCTATCGTGGGGGGCTGACGTGGGTGGGGCGATATGGGTGTGGTTGGATAATCTTGAAACCGTCGTTTATATTTTATGATTAACCATTATAATGTGCGATATCAATAAGAAGCACTTTGCCCTGAATTCATCACTGTGTCTATCTCCTTTATTAATTCAGGCAGAAACGTTTGGTTAGTTAAATATTCAAATTCTAACATCCCTGTAAACATTGCATTATACAATTTAGAATGTACTTTTATTTGTCCATTCTCCTGTAATTCAAAATGCATCTGAAAAGAATTTCCTATTGGTTCAAAATAAAATGATTTCCATTCTCCGTCGTAAAGTTTCTCTAAACATTTTTTCAAGTTAAGGAAATCAGACTCTTCTCCATCTAATGTTGTTTCAACTTTAAAGAACTCAAATTCTATCGACAAATCAAAAACAACACGTTTAAAATATTCATAATACTCCTTCTTCAGATTGGAGATTTTCAATATCTCAATATTGTTACCGTTTTTAAAAGATATTTTCATTTACTTAAAAACCTTGTTCTTGTAATAAATTCTCTATGAAAAATAATTCCTCTTTCATTTATTCCAGTTTGAAAGGATGCCTAATCTACATTTCTGTTTTCATCCACCAAGTCAACAACTGATTTTACAATCTTAGGATGCAAATTCTTGCCGGAATGATAAGGTATCACGAACCTTTCCTTATCTCTTCCATATATTCGATGGCTACCCTTTGTTCTCATCAATGCAAAACCTAAAGCTAAAAGTATCTTTTCAGCCTCTTTTGCTGTAAGAATTGGTAGCTTAGGCAACTGTGACCTCATAAGAGGTTGAAAATATGTTTTTACTCAGCAGTGGCGGCAGGTCTTCAGAGCTTATCGTTTCAAAATACAAATCTATTGCTTCCTTAATATTCTCATAAGCTTCATCGTAGGTGTCACCTTGGCTCTGACAGCCTTTGAGGTCGGGGCAATAAGCATAGAAGCCGTTTTCGTCTTCTTCGATTATAATTGTTAGTTTCTTATTCATGACGTTCCTTTTAATTATCTAAATTCACAACGATTTTTCATATTGAATATTATATGCGTCTGGACAAGGCTTATCTTGCGACACTGCAATCAAACAAAGCGATATAACTAAATATAATTTTTTCACCTAGTTACACTTGATATTTCAGCTAAGATAATTTTATTTTCAAGTTCAAAAAATACAAAGACAAGTCTATTATAGCGCCCGGTTTGGTAAATGCTAACTCCTTTCGCGTTCTCATATAAGATTTTCCCTTTTCCATCACTAAGAGAAGTTCTACCAAACCATATAATTTCTGCCTCATTACCATCTTTGTTTTTTTTAATATAATCAATAAACTCCTTATAAGTATAACCTGTCATATTAAAACCGCCCTTATCATAGAACTCGCTTGTCTCTATGATTTCCTGCATTTTATCAGGATTGTCAAGGATTTTTTGGACAAATTCTCTTTCTTTTTTGAATTCACTCTTCAATTTCCAATATGCGGGTGTGAATTTGTACAAGAAATTGCAGGAGCTAAGAAGAAGTACAATCGTAAAAGAAGCTATCAAAAATAGATTCTTCTTACTAATATCCTTTGATGAAATTTTCATTTTCATTCTCCACATCCCGATATTTTGCATATTTTATTTTGCAAACATATAAAAAAATGGAATATAATCTAAATTCAAATTGAAAAAAGGCTCGTCATAATACCAGATGTGCCACACCTGCCAGGTGTGGCACATCTAGAAGAGCAATTTTCCCATTCCCACGGTTAAAACCGTGGGCTATGTTTTTGTTCATTTCCCTACCCACGAATAAATTCGTGGGCTATGTTTGTCAATGTATTTTAGGACGAGACATTATTTCAGACCTTCCCAAATACAACAAACCCTTCCGGGACTTTCGTCAGGAAGGGTTTGTTATAGTATTTATAAAAAATTGCTTAATCAACGATTACAAATGAACGGACAATTGAGAATTTATCGGAAAATAATGTGTAGTAATACACTCCACTTGCAAGTTTAGTAGCTTTATCGTCTGTCGAGAATGTTACTGTGTGTGTGCCCGCATTTTGGAAACCATCAACAATAGTTGCGACTACATTTCCAAGCATATCGGTAATATTCATTTTTACATAATCTGAATTTACCAAACTATATTGAATTGTTGTCGTATTTGTGAATGGATTCGGGTAGTTATTCGATAATGTAAAATTACGCGAATACTCGTTATCCATAACGCTTGTTTCTGAAAATATCAAATCGTTTTGGAGTACCGGGAATAGCTGATATCCATTATAAGGCGAATTCATACTTGATTGACTAAGAACGCCTACAAAGGTTGCTGATTCGAGGAATGGCTGTCCTACCATATATGTATCTTCATTACTTCCTATGCTGATTGTAACACCATTAGAATTGTCTGATGGGTCAGTAATCTGGTATAGTGTTGCAGCTCTGAAAATATTATCTCCTACATTAGGTATAGTCAGGTCAACAACAGTAATCAAGCGACTTTCGTACATCTCACCATTTTGCATAATTTCTTGCAATGTTACTTTGATAGGATTCGGCATCGTATTAGAAGATGATAATATTTCATATCCTGTCAAATCGTCGCCGTGTATAACAGTCAAGTGGTTCATCTCAGATAATTTACCTTGAACACGAATTCTATCTAGCATTCTAATCTCGTTAATTGCAACATCATAATGGAAGTCGCCTGAAGATTGAAAAATTGTGATGCCACCTGTTTCATCTTGAATCCGTGTATATTTGCCAAGAGTACGTGTAACTATACCCTCAATTGCAAATTCGGTACCCGCAGGAAGTGCTTTAGCATCGCTTATCGAGATAACATATTCGCCGATTCCGGTAACATTGATAATGTCAATTCCGGCATTGTGAGTAAATTGGATGAGTGCATCCACTTTTCCAACAACTGTAGGAGCAAATGTTATATAAAAAGTAAGTGTATCATTTGGTGGAATAGTTCCGCTTGTGGGCGAGATAAAAAATTGATGACTATCAGAAAACAAATCTGAGATTATCAAATCTGCATCACCTGTATTAGTTACCGTAACACTTAGTCATTGTTTTTGCTTACCAAATAACACAGTTCCAAAATCAAGAAATGTTGTATTGATAGTAAATTCAGGATGAGACTTCAATTTACCTGAACCACTGACCCTAATTGAGTCAGATTCATTCGCAGCATTATGATTGAAAAATATGAATCCCCTTTTCAGACCTTCGGAAGTTGGTCTAAATGTGATTTCGACTTCCATTGAGGAATCAGGTTCAATAGTACCGCTTGGCGATGAAAATGTAAATTGGTCACTATCTGAGAATATACTCGAAATTAGCAAATCAGCATCACCGGTGTTTGTAATAATAACCGACCTCTGTTTTTGTGAATTCACCAATACTGAACCAAAATTGATATAAGTTGTGTTTAGGTAAAATACCGGATTGGTGCTCTCTGTACCGCCGGTACCTACAACTCTCACTGAATCTTTCAGATTGGTAGCATTGTGAGTGAAATAAATATACCCGGTTTTCAATCCGTCAGTTGTCGGTGCGAATGTAACAGCAAACTTCATGTTCTTACCGGGCGCAATTACGCCGAATGTTGAACTAACAGTATATGATTCATCGGAAGATGTCACACTACTTATTATAAGATTCGATGTTCCCATATTTGTTACTGTTATTGAGTCCACTTTTTGAGAACCCGTATTCACTTTCCCAAAGTATAATGTACTCGGTTGGGCACTAAATATAGCAGATGAACTGCTACCTTTTACACTCACCGAATCCTTTTGACCTTCATCATTATGATTAAAAATGATATAAGCAGTTCTTAAACTATTCGACAAAGGAGCAAATGTTACATAGTATTTTATTGAATCACCCGGTGCAATTGTACCATTAGTAGGCGTTACTGTAAACACTACATTTGTGCTTGTAACGCTTGAAATAATGAGGTCTTCGCCACCTCTGTTTGTTACCGTTACAGAATCCATTTTAGTTTGACCGTTGCTGACATTTCCAAAATCCAAACTTGTAGGATTTACCGAAAATATAGGAGGATTTTCTTCCTCTAAATCCGGGTGCTTTGTTGTGACGCCGGAAGCCATAGTTACAGAAGCACTAAACGCTAACGCTCTGCCATCTAATGATGCACCGGTACCAAGTGTAACTGATTGGTCAGCCAAAATTGTACCTTTCATTGTTGCATAAGTACCTATAGTAGCGGATGTACCAACCTGCCAAAAAATATTTTTTGCTTGTGCACCACCGGCAAGGATAATTTTGATACCGCTTCCTATATTAAAAGAGGTGGCAATCTGAAAAATCCAAACATCGGACGAACTTCCCGTTAATGTTAGGTCTGCTCCGGTTATAGCTGCTGACGATGTGAATTTGTATAGTCCGGCAACGAGGCTTAAGCCACCCATATTGCCATCGCCCGGATTGAGGAAGTCGCCTGTAGGTACAGGAGTTCTGCCTGCAGCATCGTTGTATGCAGTTGTCAAATCGCTTTTCGCTGTTTGTAGTAATGTAGCATTCTTTACCGAACCCGCAGGACCGGTATCATCAACAACATATAAAATCCCATCAACATTCGAGCCATCAAATCCCACTATGAAACTTCCTGCTGCCGGGCTTAAACCAACATTGCCTTTAATAGCAACCGGTGGAATGCCTGTAACTGTTGAGCCCGCTAAAATTACAAAATCTTCCATAGAACGAAGGTCCAATGCAGGAATCGAAGTTGCTTTCGTATTCATAGTCAATCCAAAAATCAAAATTGCTCCAAGGAGACGTAATGAATTTGTACATATCCTCGCTAATCTGAAATTTTTTGTCATAATCCATACCCCTTAAATAAATTTGTATTACTATCTATATGATAGTTTTGCTTATGAATCTTGTGAAACGGACTCATTTGCATTTCAAAGATAACTCATATATCATGAAGCATCTTACATAATTCTATATATTTCTTATACTTATCACATCTTTAGGTATGTTTTTTTTGTAGTATTTCAAAGTCCTTTTGGCAAAAATCACGCTAAGCTTGAATGTGTTAGATTATGAGGAAAATAAAAAAACCCGATTAGATATCGGGTTTTATTATAAATTGAATAAGATTTTGATTATTCAAAAATCTTTGAAATGCAATTTGGAGAATCAATTATCAGGATAAACGAGAGTATCAGCTTGGATAATGAATAATTGGTAGCCTTGACCGGGCGTCATGTCTCCAATAGTATTGATACCAAACTCGGGATAATAGATATTACCGCTATTGTCTTTGACAATCACTAAATTATTGTCATCGGTAATATCTTCCAAAGCGATTTCAATGTTCATAGCAGAATTACGCAAATAAGCAATCTGATTCCAGCCGGCAGTTAGAGTAATTGGATTTTCTCCGGGAAAGACGGGCAATCCGACTACGGCGAGAGTAGCTGCAGACTTAGTATAAACCGAATATCCTTCCTTGAAGTTCCAATTGCCGATTGTATTTATTTCAAATTCAGGGAAATAAATGTTTCCGGCATTGTCTTTCACAATTTCAATATCTTCGTCAATATCGGAAAAAATATCTTCCAAAGCAGGTTCGGCAGCAAATATATTCAATGAAATCAAGTTCCAACCTGTGCCAAGCTGGATTTCTTGGATGATATATTCCATAGTTGTAAACGTGAATGGTGCCGACCAAAGTCCGGGACCACCTTCGTTTGAAGCACTCATTCTCCACCAGTATTGCGTAAGTGAGGCTAAAAATCCACCGGGCAATTGGAAAGTGGTATCGCTAATATTTGAAATTGTGGTTATGATATTTGTAAAATCAGAGTCCGACGCAATTTCAATAGAATAACTCGTTGCTGTCAGAGCTTCGTTCCACACAAATAAAGGTGCCAAATCAACATCTTCGGCTTCGTCTTCAGGATTGATTAGCTCCGGAATATCTGGCGGTTCAATTTGAGTAACAAAGGAACGCACTTCCGACCAATCTGAATTTTCTTGCGAATTTTTGGACATTACTCTCCAAAAATATTGCGTTGAATAGTCCAAAATTGAATCCGTCAGAGTGTATTGAACTGCAAAAACATCAATATCTAACAATAATGGATTCACAAAATTGGCATCGCTACCGATTTGCAAACGATAATGAGATGCGTAAACTGCGGGTTCCCAAATAAAATTATTGATAATTGGCTGGTTAACTGCATTATTAACAGGTGATACTAATATAGCAATTTCAGGAATTTGAGTATAATATGATAGTGAAGCATAATTTGGCGAAAGCGAATTATCAAAACTACGGAAATCGCCACCCGAATAAATTGCATCGGGACTACCAGCGAGAGCATAAACGGGTCTGTCGGGATTTGGCGTCCAAGGCAAAATATTTCCGAATAAATCAACAGCAGCAAGATTGAGGAAATCCTGCCCGGAAAGTTTTGTAAAATCGCCACCGATGTAAATCACATCAAATGGTTCGTGGTAGCCATAAATTGTCCAAACAGTATTATCGGGCGACGGATTCCAATCTAATAATGAGCCGTCTGCGTTGAAAGCAGCTAACCGGCTTCGCGAGGTACCCATCACGCTACTGAACCAACCACCAAGATAAATATTCTCTTTATAATATAGTATGCTTAGAACAACGTTATTTGCATCAGGGTTGAATGACATCAAATTGCCATCCGAATCTATCGCTGCTACACGATTACGTTGGCTTCCGTTGACCATTGTAAAGAAACCGCCGATATACACATCGCCATCGTTGACGTCTAAACAATAAACTGAAGCATTTGGAGTGCATGTCCAAGGAGTAAGCGCCCCGTTGGTATCTAATATTGCTACATATTTACGGTCAATATTATTGATTTTTGAAAAATTTCCGCCTACATATATCAAGTCATTTTTAGCTTTTACTGCGTAAACAGGAGCGCTCGGATTGATTGAAAATGGACTGAGCGTGCCGTCCAATCTTACTGCGGCTAAATATTTACGATTTATAGCACCCAATTTTGTAAAATTGCCGGAAATATAAATATTGCCGTTCATATATGAAATTCCCGAAACGTCAGCATTCGGATTAGGATTCCACGAAGTAAAATTGCCGTCTGCATCAATTGCAGCAACGTAATTTCGATTCACGCCTCCCAAACCGGTAAAATTGCCACCAATAAAAATATCGTCACCTATCTTCGAAATTGCTAATCCTGTACCATTAGATGATGGATTCCAATCCGAAAGAGAGCCATCATCATTGATTGAAGCAAATCCCGCACGGTCTTGATTATTTACTTTGCCGAAAGCTCCTGCGGCATAGAGTTTATCGCCCAAATAATCAACAAATAACACATTGCCATCTGCTGCCGGCGTCCAATTTTGGAGAACTCCACTCATATCGAAAGATGCCAAATACGAACGATTCAAATTATTAACTTTGGTAAATCTGCCACCTATGTAAATTTTGGAATTTTTTAAGGATATTGATTCGACAACACTATTTACGTTTGGAAACCATGGTTCGAGCAATCCGTTTGTCTTAACTATACCAAGTCGGTTGACAGTTTCGCCTTTGAGTCTTGTGAAAGCACCACCAAGATAAATTTTATCGCCATCAATTTCAATAGTACGAACGAAATTATTTGCTTCCGGATTCCATGAAGCAAGAGTCCCATTGATGCTCAATGCTCCTGAAAAGTCTCGTTTGACATCATTTATATAACGAAAATTACCACCGGCATAAATAGTATCATTTACAATAGCAATCGAAAAAACTTCATCATCAATTTTTGGTTTGAACGTAGTAAGATAGCCATTCAAATCTATGCAAGCCATATAGCTGCGAAATTCATTGTTGATGCCTTGGAAAGAACCGCTGACATAAATCAAATTGCCATATTTTACCATATCATAAACATAAGGGTAACGTCCGATATCAACGCTCGGCGCCCACGAAGTCAAATTTCCGGAAGCATCAATTTGTGCGAGCCTGTTTCGCTCGAAGCCACCAACTCTTGTAAATTCTCCACCAATATACCAACCACCGTGACCATCCGGAATAGCAATATTAACTTTGCCGTTGATTTTTGGGTATCCGGGAAGAAATTCGCCTGTATCGCCATCAACGATAGTACCACTTCCTGTCAAAAACGAAATTTTGGTGAAAGTGCCGCCTACATAATTGGTTCCATTGTGATTGACGATAGCCCTTACAGTGCCATTGAAGGCAAGATTCGAATCAAGTAGGTAATTTGATTTGGCATTTTGTGCCGGGTAAAATAGTAGCAGTATGCTTGTAATTGCAATGGTGATGCAGCTTTTTATCAACACTCGGATACTCCGCAATATTTATTATCGTCAATTTCAACTTTTAAATTGCATCTAAAGACGATAATCTTCGTCTTATAGTTACAGATTTTCAAATATAGCAATTATTATTATGATTATGAAGAATATTTTTGTATTTTTTTTTCAACACAAGCTATTAATAATCCTATCACTTATTGTGATTTCTACCTCCGAATGCTTCCCACAAGAAAATAGAAACGAACTAATCAACTTTCAGTCAGCAAAATTAAGATATATACTCGAAATGGCAGAGAAATATCATTTCGATTCGCTCGATATTGTTGCCGCTTGTGACAAGGCTTTTTCAAGTTTGCTGAAAGAATTCGACCCGCAATCAGAGTATTATTCCAAGGAAATGTCAAGTTACATTCGCGAACGCTACAAAGGAGTTCTTGTCGGCATTGGAGTAGATTTAATCGTAATTAGCGATACGGCTACAATTGCCAATGTTGCAGAAGGTAGCCCGGCTGAGGCTATCGGTTTAAGAATCGGCGATAGGATTTCGGCAATTGATTTGATTAGCACAGTCGGAATGAAACGAGAAGATGTATTGGCACTCTTGCAAGGTGACGAAGGCACAAAGATTGATATTGAAATACGGAAATTCCCCACAAGAAAAATCGAAAAGCATAGCATTTCGAGACTTAAATATGATTCGCCAAGTGTGGGAGCCAATTTCGTAATCGCCGGAACTCGAGTCGCTTATATTTTACTTAATAGAGTTTCGGAAAAAACGCCAACAGAGTTCGCCGAAGCATTAAACGAACTGAACAAAAGTGATTACGATTATTTTTTGCTTGATTTGCGAAATAATCCCGGCGGTTATTTGGGGCAATCTGCTCAAATTGCAGATGAATTTCTGGAAAAAGGACAAATTATTTGCCGAACACAATCAAAAACACCTGAATATGATTCAGTTTTTGCTGCTTCAGGTAATGGTACTTTGAAGGATATGCCACTTGTAATTATGATGGATTCAAATTCTGCTTCCGGTGCTGAGGTTATAGCCGGAGCGATGCAAGATAACGACAGAGGCTTAGTTGTGGGAATGTCATCATATGGTAAAGCCTCGGCACAGAAATTTTTCAACATTGCCGATAGTTCTTCGTTCAGGATTACTGTCGCTCATTATGAGACGCCACTTGGACGTGCAATCCAGAAAAATTTGACTTCGGCTGAAACAGTAGAATTAGACCAATCAGCAAGATTGCACATGGACGATGAGAAATTTTCGCAAATAAACGAAATGATTCAAAAACATGGCGGAAAAACTAATATGCCGATTTTCAAGACTCCCAAAGGACGTACAGTCATTGGCGGTGGTGGCATTGTCCCCGATTATTTCGTCAATTATGATACAACAACGACACTCACGAGAGTCCTGAGAGCAAAGGCAATTATGATGACTTGGGCAATGTATTTTATCGAAAATAATTACGAAAAGTTCGAAAATGAATATAAAACTTTTGAATTGTTCGATAAAACCTTTAATTTTACAAATGATGATATTGTACATTTTGCAAACTTCTGTGTTGCCAACAATATTTGGAACGCAGAAATGTTTAAGATTGACAGAAATTACATATTATTTCACTTAAAAGCATTGATTGCATATGTGAAATGGGGCTCGAACGAATATAACAAAGTTATGGTAAGGACAGACCCGTTTGTAAAGAAATCAATCAAAATTATGAATGAATCTAAAGCATTAATTAAATAATTATTGAAGGTATAAGATATATGTCGAAAAGTAAAAACATCCTTTTGTGGGTAATCGCTGTTGTGTTCATGGTTATAATTGCCATTTATCAGCGTTCAACCGGACCAACTTATCCTGCAAAAGGCAAAGTGGAAATTAGCGGTACAACGGTCAACTTCAGCTTACCAAGGAGTTTTGGCGACCCGGGAGATTGTCCGGTTACAATTGTGAACGAAGACCGTTCGATTATCGGTAAGATGAAATACAAACGCTTCAAAAGCCATGACGAATGGACAATTGTAGATATGGAGCGCCGTGGCGATACTTTGATTTCGTATATTCCGAGCCAACCACCTGCCGGTAAGGTGCAATATGAAATTTTACTCGGCAAACAAGATGATTTGCTCAAATCAATCACAAAAAATGATGTAGTGATGCGATACAAAGGTTATGTGCCTACTTATTTCCTGATTCCTCACGTTTTGGCGATGTTTTTGGCAATGGTATTTTCTACCCGTGCGGCTCTTGAAGTGCTTTTCAAGGGAAATAATGTGTTCAAACTCGCACTTTGGACTACGATATTATTTTTCATCGGCGGATTTTTGCTTGGTCCGATTATTCAATGGTATGCTTTCGGGGATTTCTGGACCGGGCTGCCATTCGGAACTGATTTGACCGACAACAAGACCCTTATTTCATTTGTGGCTTGGTTGATTGCACTCTGGAGACTAAAACGACATCCTGAACAAACTTGGTGGGCATTGATTGCTGCCGGAGTATTGTTGGCAATTTATCTGATTCCGCACAGCGTCATGGGGTCAGAGCTTGATTTTACAACTGAAACTCCAACACCGACAAATAAATTTTAAGTGGAAAAATAGATAATAATGGATAATTTTAAATTTCACAATCCTGTTAAAATCATTTTCGGGCAAGATACAATTCGCGAAATTGGCTCCGAGATAGATTCCTATGGTATTTCGAAAGTATTGATTTTGATGGGTAGCGGTTCAGTGAAAAAGAACGGAGTTTACGAGCAAGTGACTGATTCGCTCGAAAAGTTCGGAATTGATTATGTCGAACAATGGGGAGTAACCCCCAATCCCGTACTCAGCCATGCTGAAGAATCTCTCGAAATAGCTCGCAAAGAACAAGTTCAGGCGATATTAGCAGTTGGCGGTGGCTCGGTCATTGATGAAGCTAAAGCTATAGCCGCAGCATATTACGCTCCTGATATTTGGTCTTTATTCGAAAAAACTTACAAAGCGACTAATGCTCTGCCGCTGTTTACAGTGCTGACTTTGTCAGCTACTGCAAGCGAAATCAACTCATTTTTTGTATTGACAAATGATAGGGAGAATAAAAAATGGTCATGCGGCTCGCCGCATGTCTATCCCAAAGTTTCAATAATTGACCCAACAGTTCAGAAACATTTGCCAATAAATCAAACTATAAATGGCGGCGTTGACACACTTTCCCATATTATGGAATTCTATTTCATGGGCGAGAATGAGGAATCCACGCTATCAATCAACGAAGCATTGATGCGGACTGTTATCAAATCGGTAGATGAATTAGTGTCAGACCCCTTGAATTACGATTGGCGGGCAAATCTGGCTTGGTGCAGCTCTCTTGCATTGCAAGGTATCACCAGCGTTTCGATGGGTGGTGGAGAATTTGCATGTCACAGAATCGAACACGCAATTAGTGCATTGTACCCAACTGTTGCCCATGCAGAAGGTTTGTCGGTGCTTTTTCCGGCATGGATTGAATACGTAAGTTCGCTCAAACCGCATATTTTCGAGCGCTGGGCTAAAAACGTTTGGGAAGTAGATTCAGTCGCGGCAGGAATCGAAAAAATGAAAGAAAAATTCAAATACTGGGGAGCGCCCGTTTCCTTGAGTGAATTAGACATTGAACCGGATGAATTCGAGAAAATCGCCGAAAATGCTTTATTGATAGGCGAAGTCGGGAAAATCAAAGAATTCAATAAGCAGGATATTATCAACATTTTGAATATTGCACAATAATTTAAGGGATTTATGGCAACATTTTCTATTGAAAGCAATGGCAGATTGGAAAAAACCGCAATTTATTATAATGGTGAGCAACTTTCGGGATTGAAAGAACTATTTCTGAACTTGGACGAAGACGGCACTTATGATGCAATCATACAATACGAAGGTACAGACAAGAAAATCCATACAAAGGACATATTTTTCGATTACTTCGATAATGTCAAAGTTACTCCTGCAGTTTTTACTGCCGAAGAAGCGAAAAGTTTGAGATTATTTACTATCGAAAGCGATGGAATCATAGACAATACAGAGATTTTTTTAGATGAAGAACAACTCGACGGAGTTGTAAATATATTTATTCATATCAAACCTACCGAAAACAAAAGTGGGCTAAAGTCGTTATTCAATAAAAATTCCATTCCTGATTTGGTCGAATTCAGAGCAGAAATAACCTTCAGGAATATGGATAATACATTAGAAACAGAGGAGATTTTTTGATGAAGTTTATCATTTTTTTTGTTGTAGCATTTTTCATAAATATTAGCATTTCCTTTTCAAGTACCGATTTTCAAAGTACATCAAATTCCGATTTCAAATTCAAATTTTCAGTTCCAAATTTTGGGATTGATTTAAATTCATTCGATTGGCAAAAATCATTCGAATCACGTCGTGGTGGTAGTTTCGGGCGTTCTCGCGGAGCAACTCGAACGCGTTCGAGCAGAACCGGCACTCAAGCAAGGTCGGCACCTGTTAATAAACAAAAGCAACCATCATTTGGTGGTCAACGCATGACCAGCCAGACTGCCCAAGCAAGGTACGGAGCACCGAGAAGAACTGAATCTGTTCGTACAAACAATGCAGCCGGTGGGCAGATGGATTACCGCGTCAATCATTATGGTGGATTTTCGAGCTCATTGATGACAGGTTACATGTTGGGCAATATGGCTTGGTGGATGACTGCTCCGGCGTTCTTTTACACACGACCTAATTACGTAGAAAACGAGGACGGCACAGTTGACGTTTATCCGCCAACATTCAATTTCGGAAGGCTATTAACCATTGCGATTGTGATATTTGCCATCGTTTACTTCATCAGATTTATGAGAGTGGCATCCCGACAAGCTCGAGAGCGAGAACCACAGTCTTATTCATCATTCGGTTGAAATAAGACCGAATAAAATAAACCAACAAAAATGGATGAACTCTTTGCATCGGCGGAATCATTAAGCGACAGCGTTTCTGTTCCGCTTGCTGAGCGCATGAGACCCAAAGCATTAACCGATATTATTGGTCAAGAGCATCTACTCGCCGCTGACGGTGCGATTACTCGTATGGTCAAATCGGGGAACATTCAGTCAATCATATTCTGGGGACCTCCCGGAGTCGGGAAAACGACTCTTGCATACGCAATTGCTTCCGAAAGTGACTACAGATTTTTGCGAATTTCCGCAGTAGAAGCCGGAGTAAAAGAGTTACGAGAAATCATCAACTCCGCACAAGCCAATAGGTCTCGCGGCATTCGGACTATATTATTTATAGATGAAATTCACAGATTCAACAAGTCACAGCAGGATGCCTTGCTTCATGCAGTGGAGCGTGGCATCTTAGTTTTGATTGGTGCGACGACAGAAAATCCATCATTTGAAGTAAATTCAGCCCTACTCAGCCGTTGCCGAGTCTATAAATTATCGCCTTTACAAGATACGCACCTGAAGGAATTGATTACTAAAGCTATCACCGAAGATGCGGCATTTTCAAAATTCAATATTACGATTGCAGATTGGGAAGCGATTCTAATTCCATCAGGTTCGGATGCGAGAACGGCACTGAATATTTTGGAATCGGCAGTCGCTTTTGTTGCAACCGAATCCGAAACTGATGTAGTAATTGACAGAAGTGTAATCGAAAAAGTAATCCAAAGTAAAGTTCCACTTTACGATAAATCGGGCGAATCCCACTACGACACAATCTCTGCATTTATCAAATCTATGCGTGGCTCGGACCCTGATGCTGCATTATTTTGGATGGCAAAAATGCTCGAATCCGGCGAAGACCCGAAATTTATCGCTCGACGAATGGTAGTATTTGCAAGCGAGGATATTGGCAATGCCGACCCAATGGCATTGTCGGTAGCTGTATCGGTTTTCCAAGCTGTAACTTTCATTGGAATGCCCGAATGTAGCATTAATTTGGCTCAAGGAGTAACTTACCTTGCTTCGGCACCCAAATCCAATGCTTCATACCTTGCAATTAACCAAGTTATGGGCGACATTCGCAATGGAATTGACACAACTGTGCCGATGAAACTGAGAAACGCTCCGACTAAGTTCATGAAATCTGAAGGGTACGGCAAAGACTACAAGTACCCTCATGATTTTGAAGGACATTTTGTTGAAGAAAAATATTTCCCGGATTCGCTAAAGCCCAAAATTTATTACAATGCCACAGAAATTGGTAAAGAAGCCGAAATAGCTTTACGTCTTAAATCACTCTGGAAACACCGCAACAACAAATAGTTACGGCTATCTCCACTCTTTATCAATTACTGTTATACGGCTTGGATATGTAAGTGGACCAATTGCTGTATTTACAGTTGGTTTGATATCAAGTTTGACTTTTGCTGCCGTACCGTTTACTCCCCCAAGTGCTAACGCCAAATTCATGAGACTTTCATAGCCACGATTGCCAAAGAATTGCAGCAAGTCAAGCGACATCGATAAAGGAATAGTCACAGATTGTCCGGTGCCGGGAACGCTGATTGGTGCTTGAATATCGCCTGCAATAGTCGGAACCTCGTCCAAAATCAATCTATAGTCCAGCCCTGCGATTGTGGCATTTGTTTTTTGAGTTTTATTTGTGCCGTCGTTTGGGTTTAAAGCGTTTAGATTAACGACAAAAGTTGCCGGAAAGCTTTTTGTAGCGAAAGCATTAGTTAATTTCAACCCATCACTGATGTTGAAATCGGTTACTGAGCGCTTGCTTCCCAAATCAATCCCCACGAGCCGGAAATTAGTAACATTATCGAGCTTGAATTGCAATTTGGAGACATTTGCGAGCGTGTTGGAAATGTCTTTGATTGCATTGCAACCTTGAAAAATGAAAGCCGAAAGCACAAAAGCTA
Organism: Candidatus Kapaibacterium sp.; assembly: GCA_023957315.1. Classification (NCBI taxonomy): domain Bacteria; kingdom Pseudomonadati; phylum Bacteroidota; class Eximiradiia; order Eximiradiales; family Kapaibacteriaceae (SeqCode); genus Kapaibacterium (SeqCode); species Kapaibacterium sp. (SeqCode). Next base: position 55,344 of record JAMLHE010000007.1, on the reverse strand, counting down.
AAGCTGTCAATATTATCACATTTTTTTTCATAATTTCACCATTATAGTTAGTTGATACATCAGTATGACGAATCAATTTGCAAAATAAAAAAAGACCAACAAAAATATTTCGTTGGTCTGAATCAAATATGTGAAATTTTACAGTTCTAAAGCTTTCTTAGCATCATCTTTCGAGATTTTGCCGTCCACTAAATCATTTAAGAGGCTCTTGTACTTATTAAGTTCTTTGTTTGCCAGATTCAAATTAGTCATCAATTTGACTTTTGCAACAAGTAACTTTTCTTCGATTGGTTTGCTCAAGAAATCGTCGCCACCGGATTCGATAGATTTTAATTGATTCGGAATATCATTTAGAGCGGTGACAATAACCACGGGAATATGTCTTGTGTCGCCGTTCTCCTTTAATTTGGAAACCGTTTCGTACCCGTCCATTCGTGGCATCATCACGTCTAAGACTATGGCGTCGGGCATTCTTGCATCCACTTTCTCTAAACACTCAATTCCGTCAAAAGCCTCACCGGCTTCGTATCCATTTGCTTCGAGATAGCGTTTAAGCAATTTCGTAGTTATTTTGTTATCATCTACAACTAATACATACGGTCTGTTCATTAAATTTCCCTATCTGTTAAATCAATTTGGTTCAAAAGTAAAAGTTTTTGGTATCAAAATCAAATGTAATATAAATAAAATTTAGTTATACACAAAATTAAATTTTACTCAGGATGTGTTTGACAACACCTTTTATTCTGAATTTGTGGTGCGAATTGATTATAATCGGTTCATAATCAGGGTTTTCAGAAATAAGATGTACTACTCCACCTATCACTGAGTAACGTTTGACGTATAGTTTGCCATCAATTTCAGCGATTACAATCTTACCGTTTTCAGGAATTTCAAATGAATTTGCCAATAAAAGGTCACTTGATTTGATTCCGGCTCCAATCATCGAATCGCCCACAACATCGCAAACGACTAAATCTGCTTCCGAAATTCCAACTCTGTCGAATAAGTCTTCGTTCGTAGTTTTGAAATTTTCAGTTGTTGTTGGGAAATATTCCAAAATTCGATGCCGTAAATCCGGCGATAAATCCTGGAAACCGTGATTGAGCGTGTTTATGTCCGGTGCGAATCTTCCGGCTACATTAATTTCCGATTCAGCCGTTTCAATGGCAAGTTCAAAATTTTCGAGCATACTTTTGTTAATTGCAAACTTATGCAGTCGCTCGAGTTCAAGCTCGGCGTGTTTGAGCCCCTTCAAACTGAGCAGATAATTTTTCCTGACCTCATTCATGAAGCTGATTTCATCTTTGTCATAATCCCGAACTTCGTCGCTAATTGCCATCTATTTATCCTTCTCCAAACGTCCGGCAGAGACTTTATAAACATGCACGGGCTGTTTAGATTTAAGGCTATCAAAATCGCCCACAAATTCGCTTAACATTGCAATCGTTTTGCGGTCAGTGATATAGCCGTTTTCGAGCCGATAGAGCATTTTAGCAGCAAAATCTTTACCTGCTTTATTTGTTGCAAAGCAGGAACCTTCGCCGGTGATGAGATAAATTGGATTGATGCCCCTATTATACAGCTCATAGAGTAATCTGATGGGAATCGAAGCCCTGCCAAGCTCATAATTCGTGATTTTATCGCGCGTTTCGCCAAGCAAGAAAGCAAACTGGTCGGCAGTCAATTTGCCGCCTTCGTTGAACACATTGCGTATAAGCCGTAATCGGCGCCCTACTTCATTATTATAATCATTCATAAATATTTTCTAAATTTTTTTCTTGCTTATTGTGTAGATTCTACATATTTTTGTTTCGTAAAATATTTACATAATGTGTAATAATTACATATGCAATATAAAGCATTTTTCTTAAATATCAAAATTTTTGGAGTAAATTATGTCAAATACTCATTCAATCGCGGATTCACTCGATGTCAGTGACGGGCTTATCTTAGTGCGGCTGGTGTGTCCGGCATCCACCCGGCAAAACGATGAACTTGAATTAGAGCACGCAATCGCACTTTACTTTCTCGGGAAAATGGTCAAATTGCTGACCGAGAAAGGCTTCATCGAAGCGAGCAACGCCGACGACCTCATATTTCTATTCGAGGACTACATGGAAAACAACACAATCTTACGTAACGACAATTTTTTGTTAGATTCTAATAATTTTGAAGAAGAGGAGGATTTTTATGGATGTTTATGATATAATCACGATTGACGAAGTGACGCCCGACATGCAGCTGCTGGCAGATGTTTGTGGCGAAGAAGCAATGCGCCAAATACTGCGTCATTTGGGCGGAACACAATTCTACATCCCAAAGATGAGCAAATTTGACAGATTTGTAATCAGATTCTACAATCAAAACAAGGACAAACCCCTAAAATACACCGCCATCCAACTCGGAGTCTCCGAACAATACCTCCGAAACAAAATCGCCGAAATGAAGGCGTAGGACTGAATACAACAAGAAATCCCCCTTTGGCAAAGAGTGAGCTTGCGAGCAGGGGGATTTGTCTTCTTAATCCTAAAATACCTTGGCAAACATCGCCCACGGTTTCAACCGTGGGCGATGTTTCTCAACCAATATTTTTTTCTTGGAAATCAATTAATTTTTTCGTAATGTTGAACTTGTGAATTAATTTATTTGAAAAATAAGTCAATCAGGAGTCAAAATGAAAAAGTCTTTGGTTCTATTGGTCTCTATTACTCTTTTCTTACTTCTATGCTCAATGGCATGTGACGAAACTACTCAACCCGACCCCGACAAAAATTTGACAGGGCTCGTTGAAAATGAAACTGTACTAAACGAAATCACTAAGGAATACGATGACAACGATATTTCACTCGACTTTGCCACCGGAGTATCGTTCAAAGTTACGCGACTTAACAATACCGGTACCGCAAAACAAAGTGTCAGCATATCACAAATCGGCGGAGAGCGGTATTTTAATTCTCCAAATAACCTTGTGTTTGACTTTTCGAAAATGAAAGCTTCTTTGGTATTTGAATTAGAACAACAACTGCCGTCAAACCTTGTTGCAGAAGATATTTCGGTAATAATTTATTCTCCGGGAACTTCGGAAGTGGAATTAGATGCTGAAGAAATTGCTTTCACTTATGACCAAGTAAGTGGCACTTTGAGAGCAATCTTTGCAGCACCGTCTGACAATCCGATTTTAAGTTCTGCAAAAGGTGACACACCACAATTACAAAGCGGTGCCGGAAAATATTCGCGTGTCAATATCAGCTGGGTCAGACGCGAAGAACTTGCTGAAGGAGCCGACACTCGAACAATTGAAATGCCATTTTACGAGCAACCCGGCAATACTTGCTGGGCAACTTGTGCAGCAATGCTTGGCAGAGCTTACACTCCTGTGAATGACCGCGAAAAAGAAATCAGAATTATTGATTTTGTAAGGCGTATGGGGCACCCAAGCTTAGATGAAGGTCTCGGATTATGGGCGTTCAGCCGCACATTACCAACTCAATTAACAAGTATGACAGATGTCAAATTCGAAGCATCATCTTTTGTTTCTAAAACAAATCTTTTGCGCGAAATTCGCCGCAAATTAGACCAGAACATTCCTGTAATCCTGAACTTACGCTACCCGGGTGTTGGAGCACACGTCATACTCGTAGTTGGGTACGAGGTTGACTTGGTATCTGCAGCAAAAATTTCAGTCAAACTAATTTATCACAATCCTCAAAACCAAGCGACTGACGGATTTTACAAAAAGGCTGATTATGATTGGCTTGTCAAGGATAAATATGCAACAGAAGCATTTCAAATACTTTATGCAGACCAGGCAGTCCCTGCAACAAGAGCTCTCTATACGCTTGGAATGCCACTCAAAGACTATTTTGGCGAGCTTTCATTCATCGTTCCAATCAAGCGTCCTTCCGACGGAAGGATTATTGATTTTCCGGTGCAAATGCGATACGACAACAGCGTTAGCCAAGCTTACGTATGGATTTACAACTTAGGTAATGTGAAAGTGGAAGTAATACCGGATTCGGCAACAAGCATGAAACTGAGATTGCCTGTTTACAATGCTACAAAATCATCGAAAAGCCTTCATCTGGATGTTCGTGCTTATGATTACGAAGCCGGAGGGCTGATATTCGAAGCGAGTACAATGAAATCGTGTAACTCGGGTACTCAATACGTCGAAGCCGAAATCCCACTATCGGAATTAGTGGACAATAAAAAGGAACTCGATGTAATGATGAAATTCGCATTGTGGGATGGCGGAAATTATCTCGACGGATATACTATCAGATTCAAACTTGCTCCCAAGAAACAAATTGAATTCATCAGCATGATTACAGTATCGGGCAATCACCTCACAACTTGTCCCGACAACAGTTCAGAAGCCGAAGGCAACATTTCTGTGGGAGCACAGAAAATGATGCTCAACGGAGTTGGAAAAAAATACACCGGAACAAGCCAAGATAATACATCATCATATAGGATAACTCGCAATGTAGTTCTGGAATACGACAGTGAAGTCAATCCGAAGTACATCAAGTATCTGTCTATCGAAATGATAACCGAAGTGCTATATGATAATGCTTTGCAAGGAACAGCTAAAGTTAATATGGAAATGCGCGATATCGAAATCGGCGATGCGGACAAAGTCGGCTCTCAACTGATGCTATGGAGATACGAATCCGATGTTTGCAAATACATAATTGATACGCGATACAAATACACACCTGAAGCAGTGGATGGCTGCTCCGTTGATTTGCTGAGCTACCAATGCAACAGCGAATCGCAAATGTATATAAGTATAAAGTAAGAATTTGTGCTATTCGTTTTTTATATGTTTGTGAAAAAAAGTTTTCAAAGTAAACATGAAATACCGGGATGAAGTAGAATGAATCGCAAAAGCTGTTCCCCCTCTATCAAGAGGGGTAACGAGACTTTTCAGCTGTCAACTTATTTCAGGATTTTAGGATGAGACATAATGAACCTTTTGCGGAGAAAATGATATGAAACTTATGATTCTGTTTTTATTGTGCGCTTTCCTTAGCGTTGCAATTTGTCAAAATGATGTTCAACTTGATGAGGATTTCAAGTTTCCGGAATTCAAAAATCCCTGCGAATTTTTGGGCAATCCGAGTCAAACTGACAACATTTATATTACTTCATTTGGATTGAAGAAGGCAAAAAAGTTTATGGGTGTTGAATTGTTTGAGCATAATTTGTATGAAACTCTTAAATCTAAAGAAAATGATTTTATTTATATTGGGCGTGTGATTGAAAATGATGGTTGGAGAGTTCTGGGTATTCATATTTTAGCAGATGTAAATAAACACTATTTCTTAACAGTATGTTTTAAAGAGAAATGGAATTTAGAATGTAAATATTATACTGATCGTGATAATGAAGATTTCGAAGAAGTTTTTGTCGACATTTTAAATAACTATAAGTTTGATTTTTATTTATACGAAGGCGAGATGACTGATTATATGAATGATCTCCACCAGAGAGGTGAGTGGACTGATTACGACTATATAAATAGGCTTGATTCTCTTCAAAACGAGATGCGTATGCGTAAGAACTTAATTAATGATAAATAAGTTGCATTCTCTCCCACGGTTGAAACCGTGGGCTATGTTTTCGTTCATTCTTCCCACGGTTGAAACCGTGGGCTATGTTGGACAATGGGGTGGCGTGGTGGTTAAAGCAAGTGGTCTGATGCTATAAAACAAGGGCTTGACGGAACGCGAAGTTCTGTCAAGCCCAATTGCAAGTGGTGATGAACACCATTATGTTATTAATACAATTAGTTAGACGGATATACCGAAACTTTCTTGCGATCTCTGTCTTTTCTTTGGAATTCGACTTTGCCGTCAATCAATGCAAAGATAGTATAATCTCTGCCCATTCCGACGTTATCGCCGGGATGGATATTAGTGCCTACTTGGCGGATAATGATATTGCCTGCGACAACACTTTCGCCACCGAATTTCTTTACACCACGACGCTTGGATTGCGAATCTCGACCGTTTTTGGTCGAGCCCATACCTTTCTTATGTGCCATTGTCTAAGCCTTAATTAAATGTTGATATTTGTAATTTCAATTTGAGTATATTTGGCACGGTGTCCGTTTAGTTTACGGTATCCTTTGCGGCGGTGCTTGTGGAATACAAGAACTTTGTCGCCTTTGCCGTGCTCAATAATCTTTGCTTGTACGTTGCCTTCGAGGTATGGAGTACCAATTTGAGTAGCACCGTCTTTTTCAGCAAATAGAATATTGTCGAAGCTCACTGTGTTGCCCGGCTCGCCCGGAAGCAATGGAACATTGAGCATATCGTTTTGATGTACCGTAAATTGTACACCTGCTATTTCAACTACTGCAGTCATTTTAAATTATTTCCAATTTTTTTACTTAATAGAACTACAAATATACGAGTTAAATTTGTTAGTGCAAACAAAATTTGCAAAAAATTATGCAGTTTGCTTATTTTTTTTGTAAATATATTGCGGTTCTGCGTTTTCGGAGAAGACTTCCTTAGCAATAATCACTTTATGGAGATTTTTCTTGTCCGGAACTTCGTACATAACATTCAACATTGATTCTTCGACGATTGAGCGAAGGGCGCGAGCACCCGTTTTGCGTAACTTTGCTTTCGCTACGATGGCTTCTAAAGCATCGCTTGTGAATTCGACTTCTACATTTTCGAGAGAAAAGAGTTTTTCGAATTGCTTGATAATCGCATTTTTCGGACGTGTCAAAATATCGAGCAAAGCCGAATCTGTCAGTTCTTCGAGCGCTGCGAGCACGGGCAATCTGCCAATAATTTCGGGTATAAAGCCGAATTTGAGCAAATCTTGCGGTTCTGCATGTTTGAGTAATCCCAAATTTTCTTCGACCGTTTCGCCCGATTCAGCAGTAAATCCGATTGTGCTGTTTTTCAGCCGTGTCGCTATCACTTTTTCCATTCCTTCAAATGCACCACCGCAAATGAAGAGAATGTTGGTTGTATCAATATAAATCAAAGGTTGTTCGGGATGTTTTCGCCCACCTTTGGGCGGAACTCCCGAGCGAGTGCCTTCGAGAATTTTCAGCAATGCTTGTTGGACGCCTTCGCCGGAAACATCGCGAGTGATTGACGAAGATTCGCTTTTGCGACCGATTTTGTCAATTTCGTCAATGTAAATTATTCCGCGTTGGGCGGCTTCTACATTGTAGTTAGCATGTTGGAGCAAATTGAGCAAGACTGTTTCAACATCATCGCCAACGTATCCCGCTTCCGTAATCGTAGTTGCATCGGCAATCGCAAATGGTACTTTCAAAAATTTGGCAAGAGTTTTTGCCATTAAAGTCTTCCCTGTACCGGTTGGTCCTATAAACAAAATATTGCTTTTTTCGAGTTCGATATCGTTTTTGCCGGAACGTGCTTCGTTGGAGCGAATTCGCTTGTAATGATTATAGACAGCGACACTTAGCACTCGCTTGGCGTAATCTTGACCGATTACATATTCGTCTAAATATGATTTTATTTCTGACGGCTTGGGAATTTCGTGGCGGTCTTGCAATTCGAGCGAACTAACTTTATTATGTCGCAAAATATCAACGGCACTATCAACACAAAAATCACAAATAAAGACTTTTTCCGGTCCTTCGATTAGTCCGGTGACGTCCTTGGCATTTCTGCCACAAAAGGAACATTTTACATTTTCTTTAGTTTTCATTACAATTACTTCGATTCTTCAGGTTTAGCATTGGGGGAATCGGGAATTGTTTCCAAAATTGAGTCAATGATTCCATATTCAACGGCATCGCGTGAGGACATATATTTGTCTCTGTCCGCATCAATTTTGATTTGTTCTACATCTTTGCCTGTGTGTTTGGCAATAATTTGATATAGACTGTCTCTCATTCGAATGATTTCTCTCGAATAAATTTCTATGTCTGTGGATTGCCCTTGTGTTCCACCTGATGGTTGGTGCAATAAAATTCTCGCATTTGGCAATGCATAACGTTTGCCTTTTGCTCCTGCACACAACAATACTTGAGCCATCGAGGCTCCCATACCCATGCAAATGGTGCTTATATCGGGTTTGACAAATTGCATTGTATCGTAAATAGCCAAACCGGAAGTAACGCTTCCGCCCGGGGAATTGATGTACAAATTTATGTCTTTTTTGGGGTCTTCGCTCGATAAGAATAGCAATTGTGCAATTACTAAGTTTGCCATATAATCATCAATTGGTTGCCCAATAAAAATGATTCTCTCTTTCAGCAAACGTGAATAAATATCAAAGGACCTCTCTCCCCTGCTTGTTTGTTCGATTACTATCGGTATTAATTGGTTGTTCATTCAGAATCTTTCCTAAAATTTAAAAATATGCCTATCTATAAACGAATTCAGATAGGCATTAATTTAAAATCATCAGTTTTGAAATTGGGGTCAAACAAATGAATTATTTGTCTTCTTCTTCGTCGTCGTCGTCTTCGTCGTCAAAATCCTCGTTCATTAATTCATCGTCAATCAAGTCGGGGTCTAAGATATCGTCTTCGTCGAAGTCAATATCATCATCGAATTCATCATCATCGATTTCATCGTCGAAATCATCAATTCCGCCCATCGCAAGTGGGTCATAGTCATTTTCACCACTGCCGAACGGGACTTCGTTCGTCACTGAAAAGTCTAATAATAAATCCATTGTCTTTTTAACCAAAATAGTGTTAGTAAATCTTTCATCATGTAATAATTGATGTCTTAATTTGTCCGATTCTAATCCTGCCTTTTCGGCATTCTTTTGTATGAATTCCTCGATGTCGTGGTCTTCGACTTTCAAGTCTTCGAGTTCGATAATTTTAGTGCGTATTAACTCCCATCTGACAAGACGCTCTGCAATTGGAGTGATATGCTCTTTTAGTTGGTCAGGCAATGTGTCAATTTTGTCAACTTTCGCCTTGGGGTCGTATTGTTTGACCATATCGCGATAATAATCAATTGCTGCCAAATTCACTATGGATTGTGGCAATGGGAACTCGAGGTTGAGTTCGACAATTTTGTTTATGAGATTGTTTTCCATCTCGCTGCGACTACGTTTGTCCCAATCATCTTGAAGCATAAATCCGACTTCTTCACGGAAATCTGCAACATTGGAATACTTACCCTTGGAAATTTCTACAACGAATTCGTCAGTGAATTCGGCGGGTACAACTTTTTGAACTTCATTTACCGTAACTTGGAACTTTTTGGTGCCCTGATTTGGAATTTCATGAATATAAGTGAAAGTATCGCCGCTTTTAGTGTTGAGCAATGATTGTTTGAGCGAGTCTGCTAACTGCTTATCATTCAAATAAACGTGCATTTCTTCGGTTTTGGCGCCAATCAATGGCAATCCCGATTGCTCGTCCATTTCGGTGAGTTTGATTCCAACCACATGGTCGTAATCTACAACTTGCTCAGTATTTTCGAAGCTAGCATTTTGGACGCAAAGATTTTTGACATAATTGTCAACTTCCTCATCATTGACAGTATGAACAGGCTCGTCAATCACCAACCCCTTGTATTCGTTTAGGGTAATTTGAGGAATAACTTCGTAATGAACGATAAAAGTCAAATTCCCATTTTCATGCTTGACATCATGCAAGTGAGGTTGACCGACCACATGAATTTTGTTATCGGTGGCAATCTTAGCAAAAGCATCCGAAATAATGTCTTGTTCAGCTTCGGCTTCGATAGATTTGCCGTAAAGCTGTTTGATTAAATTTATGGGCACTTTTCCTTTGCGAAAACCCCCATGTTGAATATCGGGTTGAACTTTCCTGTAAGCCTTTTCGTATTCAGGACGCAAATAGTCGCCGCTCAAGGTTACAGTAATCTCTTGTTCGCTCGCATTCAGTTCTTTTATCGAGTGTTCCAATTTCAAAATCCTAAGACAATTATTAAAGTACGGACGGAGAGAGTCGAACTCTCACACCTTTCGGTACTAGATCCTAAGTCTAGCGCGTCTGCCAATTCCGCCACGTCCGCAAAAATACAGATTACAAATATAATATCATTTTAAATCACAAAAAAATATGTTTTGCAAATATTCAAAAATTTCTTTGAATTACATGACGAATGCTTGTTACTTTTGTACATGAAAAAAGTGATTATTATCGGAGCAGGTGTTGCCGGAATTTCCGCAGCGTTAGAGATTTGCCAATCTGGATTTGAGCTCGAGTTGCTTGAGCAAAAGGCTCAAATCGGTGGCAGAATCTACTCTATCGAAGACAAAGCTTCGGGCGATTTGATTGATAACGGGCAACATTTGCTTACGGGTGCATACCTCAGATTCCTTAAAATTCTCGAAATTTTGGGTACAGATGATAAAATTAAGAAGCAAAAATCTTTGTCTATTGATTTTTATACAAAAGATGGAATTACGAGTTTAGACACTTCAAAATTGCCGGGTAGTTTGGGAATGTTTTACGGATTATTAGCTCTCAAAAATATCAAATTTTCGTCAAAACTTGCTGCAATTTCACTTGCTGTAAAGCTGAAAGCGGGTTTGGAAGGCAATACTGATGAAGATTGCCTCACTTTTCTAAAGAGGCATAATCAGGGCGACGACTTAATCACTTTATTTTGGGAACCTTTGATATTAGCCACAATCAACGCCGAATTGAAAATTGCTCCTGCAAAATTGCTCGTAAATGTATTGAAAAAAGCCTTTTTTGCAGATAGACAATCCGCTGTGTTGATGTTCCCAACGAAAGATTTGAATCATTTGTTGGAGCCGCTCGGAGAATTTCTTGCGATGCATAATTCTAAGCTCAGATTATCGGCAAAAGTTGATAAATTGAATATAGTTGATAATGTTTGCACCGGAGTTACTTTATCGAACGGGGAAATAATCGAAGCTGATGCAGTGATAATAGCCGTTCCACCCTATTCGCTTCAGAAATTACTTCCTGCAAATTCGCCGATTGCGGAATTCACTGCAAAAATGAACTACTCTCCAATTATTTCGGTTTATTTTTGGTTTGAGCAGGATTTGTTCGATTTTGATTTTGCCGGAATTATTGGCTATCATTCGCAATGGGTCTTCAACCGCAGACGCCTGATAGATGTAGAATCGCCCAAGTTTGGCGGACATATTACAGTTACTGTCAGCGCCGCTGAAAGTCTCATGAAAATGTCTTTAGATGAAATAGCAGAGCTCGTTTTCGAGGAAATTAGAGAGATTTTCAAATTAGGCAAGGAAATTAAAGCAATCAGGCAAAAAGTGATAATCGAAAAATTTGCAACACCGCTTTTTACTTGCGAAAACGAAAAGCAACGCCCACGCGAATCTACCGAAATAGGGAGATTGTTCATAGCGGGTGATTGGTGCGATACAGGGCTTCCCGCAACGATAGAAGGTGCTGCAATCAGTGGATTAAATGCAGCAAAATTGACCAAAAAAGCTTTGGATTAGCGAATTTCAAATTGAAAATCAGTGTATCGTTTGGCAAGCTTCGAAGCTACTTCTTGGGCATCTTGTTGAGTTTTATATCCCCAAATTTTAACGCGATACAATGGAAGATTATTCTGCAAAACTCGGTCGTAGTATGAGCGATAGCCGATATTTTCCCATTCTTCCACTTGGAGAAGTGCGTCATATTCCGAATCTTCATAGCCCGAAATTATTTCAAATGGCAAATAGTCCGGGTCGAGCCAACGCAATTCCACTCGGCGATTGTAATATTGCGCCCAATATGAATTTTGCAAATAATAAATCGGATTGTTCGAGCCTTCGGAACGTATCCGTATCATAGCGGGGTCGGCTCCTAATTCGATAAGTCTGCGTCTGACCTCTTGAGCACGTTTCAGTGCCAATTTGTGTGATTCTTCATCATTGCCCTCTATACTGCTATTGCCAATCAATTCAATTTTCCGCCCGGGACTTTCGGATAAAACGCGAGCGAGTGTGCTGATTGTCTCGTCGAAATCGCGGCTCAAGACAGTATCGCGTTGCTCGAATGATGCAACGGCTTGATAGCGGAAGAACTGCTTTTCGCGTGTAATCGGAATTTTGACTGTATCTGCAATTCTGGGCAAAATCGTATTGTGGCTGAGGATAACATTTCTATAATTTTCACTTGGATTTTCGGAATTTTTATAGGACAAAGTCAGTGCATAGCCTTTTTGGACTGAAAATGCAATCTCATTGAAAACTTTTGGCAAATCATTAATCTGAGTATCGTCCAAACCGTAGTATTTTCCACCTGTGTTATCGCAAAGATATTTTAATGAGTAAGTATCTACCGCATTTCCGATTCCGATTACATAAATCGGAATACCTTGCGATACGGCAAACTCTACCATATCATTTCGGTCATAAACAAGCGAGGAATTGTCCGTGCTATATGCAATCAATACGAAAATTTGTTTATTGTCTGATTTCTGCGAAGCAAAAGCTTGCAAAGTGCTGAGCCCTGATTTGTAAACAGCACTGAAACCACTCGCTTTTTCTATACCGACATTACGAATGAAATTATTAAATTTGTCGGCATTTTGTAAAGCGACTGATGTATTTATTTTTTGGTTGAATGAGCGAAACATGATTCTGTCTTTGTCGCTCAATCCTTTGGTAAAAGTTTTAAAATTATCGAAAATCGGATAGTAATCACCGGCAATAGCGGAGTTATCAAGCAATACAGCCATATCAATATGTTTTGATTCATTTTGATATTTTTTGAATGATAAAATTTTTAGATTGCTAATTTTTTCGGAAGGGATGTCAATCATAGTAGCGACCAAATCATTGCCAAACTTTGAATTATTATCAAGCCCTCTGATGAAATTCCCGAATTCATCGAAAACCAAAAGATTCATATTGATTTTGTCATTGTCAATCATATGAGAAAGTATGCGAAAATTTTTTGGCTTTACATTGGCAGTATAATTAATCAAACCTGAAAAATATTCAGATTGCAAAAATGAGGGAGTTACATCGCTTACATGGTCTGTGCCGGTAGTAATAATATCTTCGGGCACTTTGACAAATACATGCCATTTGAACAATACTGTATCAATTCCTCGAATTGCAAGGAAATTGTAGATAGTAGTGGCGTCCGGTTTGACGGTTATGCTATCAGTTGGGTCGTAATTTCGGCGCAAATTTTCGATTCTGATTTTTTCAGCACCTTCAAACTTCCAGGATAATTTTGCTGATTCGCCCTTCTGAATTTCGGAAACAGCAGGGAAATAGAGTGGTTTGATGGCTACTTCCTTTGGTGTTGAGCATGAATTGCCACCCATCGCTGCAATTAAAACAGCGAATGCCACAAATAAAATATGTTTTTTAAAGTATAACTTATTCATATAAGCAATTTATATCAATTTACTTTTTAGAAAAAATAAATTTTCCATTTTCTAAGCAATCTATGTAAATTTTATCTCCCGAACTAAATTCCGCTGAAAGCAATTTAACCGATAAAGGGTCAGTAATATACTTCTGAATAGCACGTTTGAGCAGTCTGGCTCCAAATTGCGGGTCGAACCCAATATTTGCAAGCCATTCTAAAGCGGCTTCGGAAACTTCGTAACCCATATTTTTCAGAGCGAGCATTTTACCAAGCCTGCCTAATTGTAGTTCGGCAATTTTTTTGATTTCTTTACTTGTCAGAGGTTTGAAAAGCACTATTTCATCAACACGGTTCAAGAATTCGGGTCTTAATCGTTTATGTAATTGCTCTACAATTAGGATTTTTATATCGGACATAATCTCTTCACGATTGCTTTCATCAATTAGATTCAATTTGTCTTGGATAAATTCCGTGCCCAAGTTTGATGTCATAATTATAATCGTATTTTTGAAATCAACGAGTCTGCCTTTGCCGTCAGTTAATCTTCCGTCATCGAGCACTTGCAATAAAATATTGAAAACGTCCGCATGAGCTTTTTCAAATTCGTCCAAAAGTAGTACAGAATATGGTTTTCGGCGAACAGCTTCGGTGAGTTGCCCACCTTCTTCATAACCGACATAGCCGGGAGGTGCACCCAGCAATCTCGAAACTGAGAATTTTTCCATATACTCGCTCATATCAATGCGAATGACAGCTTGCTCGTCATCGAATAAAAATTCTGCTAATGCCTTCGCCAATTCTGTTTTCCCGACACCGGTAGAGCCAATGAAGATGAAGGAACCTATCGGGCGATTTATATCTTGCAATCCGGCTCTTGAGCGTCTGATGGCATTGGAAACGGCGATGACTGCTTCTTCTTGCCCGATTACTCTTTCATGGATACGTTCTTCCATTTTCAGCAATTTGATTAGTTCGGATTCCAACATTCGATTAACGGGAATACCGGTAGATTTTGATACTACTTCGGCGATGTCTTCGGCATCAACCTCTTCTTTCAACATTTTTCCGTCGGACTGAATTTCTTGGAGAAATTGATTAGCATCATGAAGTTTTTTCTCGATTTCGGGCAATTTTCCGTATCTGATTTCGGCAACTTTCGCAAGTTCGCCGTCACGTTCAAAATTTTCCGCAGAAATTTTCAGGTTCTCTAATTCTTTTTTACAAGCCCTGATAGTGCTAATAGCACTCTTTTCCCTAAGCCATTTCGCAGACAAAATTCCTTGTTTAGCTTTTAATGATGTGAGCTCCGATTCAATTTCATTCAATCGTTTGCGAGTAGCTTCTTTTGCCGTTTTATCATTCATGTTCAAAAATACATCTATTTTACATAATGAATGATACAACGGAGTAACGATTTTTTTATTAATTTTGGAAATTGGAAAATGTTTAGGTTTTTGAATATGTGTGAAAGATTTGCACTAAAAGCAACGGCAAAAGATGTTGAGAAATTGGTGCCCAATATTAAGATTCAGAATGAAATAAGAAATAGTTATAACATAGCTCCTACAGCATCAATTGCATGTTTGAAGAGTGAAGGAGAATCGATTGCTCTTTCATATTTCAGATGGGGGCTAATTCCGTCTTGGGCTAAGGACAGTTCTATCGGAAATAAAATGATAAATGCACGAGCTGAAACACTTGCAGATAAAGCTTCGTTCAAGCGGCTTTTGAATCGCTATAGATGTATAATTCTTGCATCCGGTTTTTACGAATGGTTCAAGGCGAGCAATGACCAAATACCGCATTACATCACAATGAATAAAGACGAAGTGATGTGTTTTGCAGGTTTGTACGATAACTGGAAAAACGAGAACAACGAAATAATTACTACGGCAACAATTATTACAACCGAGCCAAATACATTGATGGCACTTATTCACAACCGAATGCCCGTGATTTTGGACCCTGAGGATATAAGCCTGTGGTTGGATACTAAAGTTGACTTTAATATGTTACAAGATAAGCTGAAACCAATTCATTCATATAAATTGAGGGCGTATCCGGTGACTTATTCGGTAAATAATCCGCAATATAATAATGTAGATTGCCTTATTCCGCAAGGCGATGACTTAGTTGTCAGTTGATTTCGGAAATTTTTGATTCGAAATATTGTTCTTTTTCGGGCTGAATTTTGATTAGTTCTCTATAAATTGCCTTTGCTTTGCTGAAATTTCCTTGACGGATAAGAATATTTGCATAGGTTTCAGTCACCGGCAAACCGCGAATATCATCCAATTTGAAAAATTCATCGCTTTCGATAGCAATTGTCCTGACAATTTTTTTACGATATTTGGGAGCCAATTTGCGATTGCCGGCATCGGAATAAAATCTCGACATTGTTAATTTTTGATTTCGATTCTTTTTCAATTCAATTGATTCATCATTAGATTTCGTATAAAATGCGGCTAATTTAATGTCAGTACGAACCGGAATTTCTGCCTCATTAATCTGCTCGAGTTCAGTTTCGGTTTCAGCTTCAATTGTTTCATTAATCTCCTCCATCTTATCAAATGTTTCGACAATGTTTTCAATTGGTTCAGATTGAATTTCTTTTGTCCTATTTTTAGAAGGCTTGTTTTGGATAATATTGACAGCAAATTTTTCGATAACTTGTTGCGAACGTTGCGAATCTCCGCTAAGCGAATAAGCATGAGCCAAGATAGCAACAGCGGCAGCGTAATCGGGGTAAACTTCGAGCCCACGCTCGCAAAGCGATATAGCCTCATCAATCCGACCTTCGGCGAGAAGTTCTTCCGCTTCTATTGCAAAAAGTACATTAATATCTTCCATGCTAATCAAATCCCAATATTATTAATTTGTACGCAAAATAACAAAATCAGCAAATTGCAAAAAGGAAGTTTTTGCCGGAGATTCAGGGAAAATTTCAAGATATGATTTCGCTTTGTCAACGTATTCTTTTGCAATTCTTTCAGCATAATCTATACCTCCCATTTGCACAACTTGCTCGATGAGTTCGACAATTTCGCCCTTAGTCATTTTACCTTTCAAAATTCTTTTTTTAATTTTATCGGCATCGTTTTCGTCCAATTTGCTCAAAGCATAGAGCAATGGCAGCGTAATTTTTTTCTCTTTGATGTCGTTGCCGACGGGCTTGCCGATTAAAACGCTGCGTGAAGTATAATCAAGCATATCGTCTTTGATTTGGAATGCAATGCCAATGTTTTCGCCATATTCGCTTAGAGCTTGGTGATACTCAGTATTTGTAGTGGCGCTCATGGCACCAATTTTACAACAAGATGACAGCAATGAAGCAGTCTTATCGCCAATTATACGGAAATAAGTTTCCTCGTCTATTGATGTGCTGCGACTTTTGTCAATGGATAATAATTCCCCTTCGCTCATACGTTTTACAGCAACTGAAACAGCATGTAAAAAATCAAATTCTTCATTGTCGATTGCAGTCAACAACCCCTTGGAAAGCAAGAAATCACCTATGAGTACAGCAATTTTATTATTCCATTTGGCATTGATTGAAGCCAAACCGCGGCGCTCGGATGCTTCATCAACTACATCGTCATGAATCAGAGTAGCCGAATGGAGCAGTTCTACCAATGATGCTCCTACAAACGAACGTGGATTAACTTCGCCGCATATTTTCGCAGAAAGGAAAACTAAAATCGGACGAAGTTGCTTGCCCTTGCGTTGAGCGACATATTTGATTATTAAGTTCAACAAGGGAACATTAGTGTTAAGTGTTCCTTTGAAATAGCTCGAGAACTCTTTCAAATCATCTTTTACAGGTTTTATTATATCGTTTAAAGTCATCATCTTTTTAATAAAATTACTTATAGTACGAAAAATTCATACTTGAATAATAAATTAGTAACGAAAATATATTACTTATCGTATTATTCATCTTTTGGTTTCTTTTCGACTAATTTAACAATCCAAATACTAATTTCATACAAAATAAAAAGCGGCAACGCAAAAAACATCTGGTTAATTGGGTCGGGTGTCGGAGTAAGTATGGCAGCTAAAATGATAATAACAACAACTGCGTGCCGCCAATAGGACCTAAGTCCTTTTGATGTGATTAAACCTGCTTTAGCCAAGACATAGGATACCATTGGCATTTCGAATATTATCCCGGAAGCTAAAATCATTAATGTCACAAATCCGAAGTAGGCGTTGACATCAATATCTGTTCTGATTTTATCCGTACCGAAAGTTGCAGCAAAGCCAAGCATAGACGGAATCATTAAAAAGTAAGCGAATGCAACACCAACGAAAAAGGATATCGAAGTAAAGAAAGTAATCTTACTTGCCCACTTTCTCTCATTCTCATACAAGCCCGGGGCTATGAAGAGCCAAATTTG
This sequence comes from Candidatus Kapaibacterium sp., assembly GCA_023957315.1. Classification (NCBI taxonomy): domain Bacteria; kingdom Pseudomonadati; phylum Bacteroidota; class Eximiradiia; order Eximiradiales; family Kapaibacteriaceae (SeqCode); genus Kapaibacterium (SeqCode); species Kapaibacterium sp. (SeqCode). The sequence continues at coordinate 37,641 of JAMLHE010000007.1, read as the reverse complement.
CCAAAGCAAAAATGGAAATGAGATTATGAAGCCGGTTATGAATATCACTTTGAAATACAAAAACGGTATACCGAATGGCTGCAAATTTTGCAAACTTAATTTAGCTGCTTGAGCCGGTGCGAGCAGTATGTAGTCCATTAGTTGTTCGATGAAGAAACCGGATATAATACAGCCGATGACTATGCCAACAAATGCAAATATTATCCGCTTTCTGAGTTCATCCAAATGCCCCATAAAGCCAATTTCTTCTTTTTCTTCGCCTGAATCTTTATTTTCTTTCTCGTTTTCCACTTTTTTTCAATAAAAATAAGTAAAGTGTTAAAAGTGCAATTTCACTAACTACAAAGATATAAGCTATACTGTTAATACCATAAAAGAAATTTACAACTATTACCGCCAGTAATGTAAACAAAGCAGTACCAAACAAGGATTTGGAGATTTGCAGTTCAAAGTTCCGCGAAATCAAATATGATTCGATTATCTGGTGCATCGAAATTGGTATGATTGCCCATATCATTATTCTCAGAATTTCAATCGCTTCGGGAATTTGAAATGTCAAATCAATTATTAATTCAGCTAATGCAAAAATTGTGAAAGCAATCGCTGCATTGATTAAAAACATAAACGAAAGCGATTTCACTAGTAATGACTTATGCTCGGTCTTGTTTTCGGAGGAAAATTCAGGCAAAAGAACATTGATTGTGGACGCCGGGAGCAACTTAAGAAGCGTGACAAATCGCATTCCCACAGTATAAACTCCAACCATGTAGTTGCTTTGAAGCATGGGTAAAATCAACAATGTTGACCTGTATTGCATCATCGACAGCAAATTTACAAAAGTGAATCCACGTCGCTCTTTGATTCTTGCTATCATCGAACTGAAGGAGAACAATGACTTATTATAGGGCAATAGCAAGCTTAATGGAAAATTTTCGATTTTGCGTACTGTATATAAATACAAGAGCATTTTAATAAACTCAGAGGCGACCAATACCAGAAAGACATAAGCAATATTCTCGGTAAACCACAGAGTAAAAGCCATCGCCGGATACATGAATAATGCTGTGCTGATTTCGATTACTGAAATACTCGGGAACATCTTTAGTCCACGACAAACAGACCTCAAAGTCATATTCGTAGAAGCCGGAATCACCCATGGTATAATTGCCAGAAAAGACAATTCACCGAGAGCAATGATACCATAAAGGCAAAAAATCGGGAATCCGAACAAGAGAATACGCGTTTTAAATACCTGTGCATCGCTGATGAGTTCCTTCATCCTATCGGGCTTTTGAGCAATTTCACGCGGTATTTCGACTTCATAACCGGATTCGCCCAAAGTCCAGAGCATTGTGGCGAGCATAAATGAAAATGTATATATCCCGAGATACTCAGCTCCGAAAAATCTTCCCAGAACAAACGCAAATAAAATACCTAATACAGCGTTGACAAAGTCAGCGGACATTAAGTAGAGAATCGAAACCGATATATTTTTTTTTAAAATTTGATTTCCGTTTTTTTTATTCATACTTTGCAATTTAAGAATTATCTGTCTAACAATAAGTATAAATTTTGGAGGTGATGCTTAATGGGTAACGAAAAAAAGTATAGCCCACAAGAAATACTGACTAATGGCAGGGAGGGTGGGTAGCCTTGACTTTTATTTTTGCAGTGTTCGGACATATTCCTGAATCCATTCGGGAGCTTGCCGCCAATAGATTTGGAGATAAAGTGATTATCTCTTCGCCTGATTACCTGCTCGCAGGTGGCGGACTTAAAGAAACTTTTGCTTACAGACGAAATTCCGAATCGGACATAGCTGTATGCGGAGTGCCCCTACAAAAAATAAAAGACAAGTATATATTAGTCAGAAATGAAAATCTCGATGAAGTCGCACAAAACCCTTCAAAAGCGAGTTCTTTTGAGGGGCATTTTATTTTTTGCACCAGAGGCAACAACACGCTAACTGTAGCTAATGATATTCTGGGCTTTCGTGAATTCTATGAATACGCCGGCGACGGGTACAGCATAATAAGTACCGAAGCGAGATTTATTGCTGATATTGTCGGTGGGTTCAAACTTAATCAAAATTGGTTAGCAACCGGATTTTTGCTTAAAGTGCAGCTTGACAAAGAATCTTATGCTCACGGCATCACAAGGTATTGCGGTGCTGAGATGTTGCAGCTGAAATTGACTGAAAAGGGGCTAATTCGGGAACGCTCCAAATTACAAGCCCCCAGTGAATATCCAAAAACTGAAGAAGAAATCAAAAATGAGATTATTCAACTTTCATTTCCGGAAATTGATGATTTTCAGTCAGCAATATCAATGTCCGGCGGATTAGATTCGAGATTTCTACTTTCGTTGATGAAGCCCGCCAAATCGGATTTGAAGGCAGTCAGCATAGGATTTGCCGACCACCCCGACAATATTACAGCCGCAAAAATTTGTAAATTAGTGGGTATTGAACACTCGATTTTAGATAGTGACGATTTGGAAAGCTATCCTTTTACTTTTGATGATATTATCAATTATGTAGAGGGCAATAAAAGCAATTCTGTCGCTTCGGAATATCTATTCATGCGTCTGAGTGACAATATTTACAAATCAGGGCTGATTCAAATAGATGCCGGTTGGGCAGAAATCGGGCGGCATTCTGACTTTTCGGCAATATATTATTCATCTAAATATGGATTGGGAAAAATTGATAAATTCAGACTATATGAACTATTGAAATCACCAAGACCTCGTTTTTTTGATAAAGCTCTCAAACAAAAAATAAAAAGCATATCTCTCGAAAAAGCAGATGAAATTATTAATTTATATGCTTTGAACCAAGTTCAAAATTTAGAAAAACGATTAGATAGTTTCGCAATTGATTACAAAATCGGCAACAATATTTCCGGAAAACAAAGTCGGGCTGATAATAGCTCTATCAGCTTAAGTCCATTCAACCAACCCATAATGAACCGAGCTTTGGTTGAATTAGACTTCAATCGTAAATCGAATGGAAAATTTTATAAAGAAACAATTAAACAAACTTATCCTCAACTCGCTGAGATAAATTTAATCAAAGGGTCGCACGTAATTCCTTTCAATTTTGGCACTCTTACTTCCAGGCTCTATATAAAACTCACCAAGAGTAAATATCGCAGAGATTATGCTGTGGAGATGTTCAGGTTATTTGGGAGTGAAATTCGCGATTATCTCAATTCCTCAGAAACACTCTCAAGTGGCTATTACGACAAGGATATTGTGCAAAATATAGTCAACAATGCAAATTTGGCAAATCCTAAATCATGCAATGATTTGGATTCACTATTGACATTCGAAATTTTCCGACGTTCAATCGAAAGTCCCAAAAAGAGTTAAGCAAATTTCATTAAATGTTTCGTATTTTTGCATTTTACTTTGGGACATAATTTGTTTATAGGGGAAATTTCGGCACTTACAGCAGCTTTACTATGGTCTAATGCGTCTATAGTATTCACGGCTGCAACCATTAAATTAGGTCCCATCCAACTTAACGTTGACAGAATGGCGTTAGCAACAATCTTGTTAGCTATTACCATTTTGATTTTTGGGCTGAGTTACTCAGTTACGAGTTACCAACTTCTGATGTTGACATTAAGCGGTATAGTTGGGTTGGTGGTTGGAGATTCTTTTCTATTCAAATCATTCAGTGCGATTGGACCTCGGATGACAATGCTAATTTATTCTGTCAATCCCGCTATCGCCGGCATTCTGGCATATTTCGTACTCGGCGAAGTGATGTCCTTTTATGCAATAATTGGAATTTTAGTAACTCTCAGCGGGATTTTTATTGTCATAATTGACCGCAGACCAAGCACAGGCAACCGACAATTTCAGATGACTGCCAAAGGACTGATGTACGCATTATTAGGTGCCGCAGGGCAAGGCATTGGGTTGATACTTGCAAAAATGGCATATTCTGATGGAGATATTCATAGCATCACAGCCACTTTTGTCCGTATTGCATCGTCTGTAGTATTTTTGTTACCGGCAGCATTTTTTATAGGCAGATACAAAAATCCGGTAAAATTATACAAAAGAGATAAAAAGACATTTGGACTCGTAGCACTTGGTTCGGTGATTGGACCATACTTAGGCATAACGCTGAGTTTTGTAGCATTGACAAACACTCAGGTAGGAATCGCCGCAACACTAATGTCAACTGTACCAATTATGATATTACCCGTAACTTACATATTTTACAAAGAAAAAATAAATGCAAGAGCATTAATAGGAGCATCGGTTTCAGTAATCGGTGTTGCCATGTTGTTTCTGACTTAAACGGATTGAAAAAATGAAAACTGTGACGAAAAAAAGAGAAATTGTCAGCTCGAACAAAACTACGACAAAAGCAAAGAGCACTCGCCCAAAGAAAAAAGGCGAAAGTGAGCTTGATGTTGATATCAGGTTGAACAAATTTATCGCCGACGCCGGAATAACTTCGCGTCGAAAAGCCGATGAATTGATTCTGGATGGTGCCGTAAAAGTAAACGGTATAGTGGTTGACCAACCCGGCACGAAAGTGAACAAAACAGACTTTGTAACTGTGCATGGCGACCCCGTGAAGGAAAAGACTATGCCCATTTACATTGTACTGAATAAACCCAAAAATGTGATAACTACCACCGACGATGAATTAGGTAGAAAAACCGTTCTTGATATAGTCAAAAAACATGCAAGAATTTATCCTGTAGGGCGATTAGACCGTAATACAACAGGAGTGCTTTTGCTGACTAACGATGGCGAACTTGCTCATAGGCTGACTCATCCATCTTATGAAATTGAGCGCGTTTATGATGTGAAATTAGACCAAGTACTTAAGACCGAAGACGCAAAAGCAATTTCGCAGGGCGTAGAACTCGAAAACGGCGAAATGACACAACCATGCGAATTATTCATCCATACTTATGATAAATCGAAAGTTACGATTACATTACGCGAAGGGAAAAATCACGAAGTAAGACGGATATTTGAAACTTTCGAGTATGAAGTCAAACAACTTGACAGGAAGACATTTGCAGGGATAAACGTATCGGGGTTGCCAAGAGGAACCTATAGACATTTAAACCGTAAAGAATTGCAACATGTGAAAAAAATCGTAAAGTTAAATTAAACAAAGCATTTTTTTTTCCAATATTTTTTGTAATTTTAGATTTGAAATAACGACAAAAGAATAAAATGAAAATACTGTTAGCTATGTTTTTTTTGATGAGCTTTGTAATGTTTGCCCAAGACGGCGGATTGCAACACTCTGCTTCTAATACTCAAGGACAAGGTTTTGACGAAGTCCCAACGAGCCTGAAAAACCGAGTCGGAAATTTTTTTGAAACATTGAAATCAGAAGACTTAAATAAGGCATACGAGGAATTGTTGCAAAATAGTCCGATAATGAACCAAAAAGAGGATTTGAATAACTTAGTTGTCCAAACCAGAAGAGCAATCGGATTATATGGTAAAATATACAGCTACGAGCCTGTATATGCAGACTTAGTAAGTAATTCTTACATCAGATTGAACTATTTAGGCATACATTCAAATTATCCTGTGCGATGGATATTCACTTTTTATCGTTCACCAAAGCACGATTGGATAATAACAAACATAAAATTTGATGACTTAAGCGAATATTATTTTCGAGACAATTGAAACTAAACTCAAAAAGTTTTCCACTTTCGGAAGAAAAAAGAATAAATCCGTATTTTTGTAATTTGAGTATATGAGAAACACATTTTAAAATGAAGCAACATCCAAATAATAAATCTATCTTAGTTTCCGAATTAGACAAAGCTCGTCCAAATTGTGCAATTGTAGGAGTTTACGGGCATCCCCAAGCATCAATCATGACCTATTATGCTCTTCATGCTTTGCAACATCGCGGGCAAGAAGCAGCCGGAATAATAAGTATTTACCATGATGAGAAAAAAAACAAAAAGAGATTTGCTGCAAAACGTGGTCCGGGCTTGGTGTTAGATGTTTTTTCCGAGCCTAATGTTTTGACCCAAACTCTAAAAGGCGATATGGCTATCGGGCATAATCGTTACTCGACGACAGGCTCATCATCGGCAAATAATATTCAGCCTTTTAGCATGATTTATAATGACGGGATTTTTGCTTTGGCTCACAATGGCAATTTGACCAATACAAAGACATTACGAAATAAATTGATTCAGGAAGGTTCGATTTTCCAAACTACAACAGATTCCGAATTGTTTTTGCATTTAATCGCCAAAAGTAAAAAAGAAACCCGAATCGAAAAAGTCAGAGATGCACTCCAAACTGCTCACGGTGCTTATTCATTGACAATGTTGACCGATGATACACTAATTGCAGCTCGTGACCCACATGGTGTTCGCCCTCTTAGCATCGGAAGATTAAAAACCGAGCACGGTTGGGCATATATAGTTGCCTCCGAAACTGCAGCATTCGATATTATAAGTGCCGAATATATCCGAAGCGTCCATCACAATGAGATTATTCAAATTGACCAAGACACTTTAAAAACCGGCGAAATTAAATCTTTTAAAATCGTTGACGAAACACCTATCGCCCACCATTGCATATTCGAATATATTTATTTTTCGCGTCCGGACAGCAAAATTTTTGGGCATAGTGTAGATAAGGTTCGCCGAAAACTTGGTAAAAAATTGGGTGAAGAAATGCCAATCGTCGATAAAGATGATAAAATCAGAGCAGTTCCAGTGCCTGACAGTGCAAATACCGCAACTATCGGTTTTTCGAGAGTTAACTCGGCAAACGGCAACGAAACCTTATTTGAGTTGGGATTAATCCGAAGTCACTATATTGGCAGAACATTTATCGCCCCGGGGCAAAATAACAGAGAATTTAGGGTAAAAGCGAAATTCAATGTGGTGAAAGGTGTTATTGAAGGCAAAACCGTTGTGCTCGTAGATGATTCGATAGTACGCGGAACAACTTCAAAGGCATTGGTTAAATTAGTCCGAGAAGCAAATCCCAAAAAATTGCATTTATTAATCAGTTCGCCGCCAATCAAGCATCCGTGCTTTTATGGAATGGATTTCCCAAGTGAAGAGGAATTAATTGCAAATCATCACGATTCGATTGAAAAAATTGGCGAATATATCGGTGTTGACTCAATTCATTATTTATCGAAAGAGAAATTGATGGAATCTGTCCCTCAGGAAGAAGGGATTGATTATTGTACAGCTTGCTTTACAGGTGATTATCCAATTGAAATAGAAAAAAATGGAGTAGATGTAAATACAAATGACTGATTCAACGCGCTCAATCGGCTCAAAATTTGAAGATATTGCGGCTAATTATTTGACCGAAAAAGGTTACACAATAATTAAGAGGAATTTTCATTTTGGGAAATTGGGCGAAATAGATATAGTTGCTCAAATTGGCAAAATACTTGTTTTCGTAGAAGTCAAAGCCCGAACATCAGTTGAATACGGTACAATTTACGATACTGTACCACTATCAAAGCGAAAAACGATTCGCAAAACAGCCGAAGGATATTTATATGTTAATAAAATAAACGATAGAGAGTGCAGGCTGGATTTTGTCGGTATTGATGCAACAGTTCGCCCATTTGAAATAACACATATTGAAAATGCTTTTTGAAAAAAATAAAATTATTAAAATATTTTCTATCATTATCATTCGTAGTTAATTAATAATTTAGCAAATATTAAAATAATTTAAAAAATAATAATTTGAAATACAATTAAAAAATAATTCAGGAACGACTAATGAGTGTTTTAGTAGGAAAACAAACAAAATTGCTCGTACAGGGCATCACAGGTTCGGAAGGTACTTTTCATACTTCGCAAATGATTGAGTATGGCACTCCTGTTGTAGCGGGTGTAACTCCGGGCAAAGGTGGAATGTTGTATGGCGGCAAAGGCGACATTATGTTCAAATCCGCTGTGCCACTTTTCAATTCCGTAAGTGAAGCAGTCAAAAAAACGGGTGCAAATACTTCGGTAATTTTTGTTCCGCCACCTTATGCTGCTGATGCGATTTTAGAAGCAATTAGTGCAAAAATCAAGGTTATAATTTGTATTACGGAAGGCATTCCTATTCGTGATATGATTCCGGTAAAGCATGCCTTGGACAATTCTAACTCAATACTTATTGGACCGAATTGCCCGGGTGTAATCACGCCTGATGAAGCAAAAATTGGTATTATGCCCGGTTTTATTCATAAAAAAGGTAATATCGGTGTTGTTTCTCGCTCCGGCACTTTGACTTATGAAGCAGTAAAGCAGTTAACCGATTTGGGTTTAGGTCAATCAACTTGTATTGGAATTGGCGGCGACCCGATTATCGGAACTCAACATATTGATGCAATCAAATATTTCAACGAAGACCCTAACACTCATGCAATCGTCATGATTGGCGAAATCGGTGGTTCGGCGGAAGAAGATGCTGCAGCATATATTGCGAAAAATGTGCAAAAACCTGTAATAGCTTTCATAGCAGGTAGAACGGCACCTCCCGGAAGACGTATGGGACATGCAGGTGCCATTATTTCCGGTGGAAAAGGTACTGCTGAGGAAAAAATCAAAGCTCTCAAAGCAGCAGGAATATTTGTTGTTGAAACACCAGCAAAAATTGGTCAAACAGTGCTTGATGCTTTGAAATTGGTTTCATCAACTCCAAAAAGAAGACAAGGCAGACCACCAAAAAGTGAAAGCGCCGTTGCAAAAACTGTGGCTCCCGCAGCGACTGAAGCTGCTCCAAAAAGAAGACAAGGCAGACCACCAAAAAGTGAAAGCGCCGTTGCAAAATCTGTGGCTCCCGCAGCGACTGAAGTTGCTCCAAAAAGAAGACAAGGCAGACCACGCAAGACGGAGGCTACCGCTACACAAGCTGTGGCTCCGGTAGCGACGGATGCTGCTCCTAAAAAAAAGAGGGGAAGACCATTTAAAAATGAAGCCGCCGTTGCAAAAACTGTGGCTCCCGTAGCAACTGACGGAACTCCTAAAAGAAAACCAGGAAGACCGCCGAAAAATGAAGAATCAGTTGCTAAAGCTGTGGCTCCCGTAGCAACAGATGCAGCACCTAAAAAAAAGCGTGGAAGACCATTTAAAAATGAAGCCGCCGTTGCAAAAACTGCAACGCCCGTAGCAACTGACGGAACTCCTAAAAGAAAACCAGGAAGACCGCCGAAAGATGAAAGGACTGCTGCTAAAGCAGTTGCTACCGGGTCGGTTGACTCTCCGGAAGCAAAAGAAAAAGCACCGAAAAAGCCAAAGAAAGTCCTTGATACATCGAATATGACACCTTTGGAAAGAGCAATCGCTCGCAGAAGAGGCAGACGCAAAAAAGGTATCACAGTAACGACGGCAAAACCTCCGGTTGAGACAAAACCGGTTGAGGAGCCAGTAGTTAAGTTTCCCGATAATCCTAAAAACGTGATTGTGTTTGATTCGAGCGACGATAATGCAAGCAACAATGAATAGAAATGAATATTAATCGTCTTATTTTAGAAGCGGTGTTACTAAACATCGCTTTTATTTTTGAAAATAAATCAATTGACTTTGAGATAAAAAACAAACTAATGTGTTATTATAATTATGGAGGATGCAATGTCGAATAAAACTTTAGCAATTATCAAACCTGATGCAACCGCTAAAAATGTTAGTGGCGAAATCATAGCTGCTATACAACAAGCAGGATTCAGGATTTTGGGTATGAAACTTACAAAAATTAGCCCGGAAGTAGCCGGAGAATTTTACGCTGTTCACAAAGAAAGACCCTTTTACGGCGAACTAATTGACTATATGACAAGCGGAACAATCGTGCCACTTGCATTGGAAAAAGATAATGCAGTTGAATCATTTCGTACTTTAATCGGAGCTACAGACCCAAAGAAAGCTGAAGCCGGTACAATACGAGCAAGATTTGGGACAGGAATCGAAGCAAATGCAATTCATGGAAGCGATTCCGATGAAAATGCTTTACGCGAAATTGGATTTTTCTTCCCCGAAAGTGAAATAGTCGCTGTAAACAAATAGTAAATTCCAGTGGGAAAAAGATGAAATTTGATACGATAAAGCAAGAAATAATCCACGCAAACCCATATTGGGTTTATCGGAAAAATGAATACCGAATGCCAAATAACGAAGTCGGCGATTACTTTTTTATTGAAACACCCGGCTCTGTATTTGTAATTCCACGATTAAAGGATGGGAATTTTGTCCTTGTCAAGCAATTTCGTTATCTAAACAGCAGATTCAGCATAGAATTCCCTGGTGGTGGAATCAAATCAGCCAACAGTATTGAAGATAATGCCAAATGTGAACTAAAGGAAGAAGCCGGATTAATCGCAGGTTCGATTAAAAAAATTGGCGAGTTTAATCCTTTAAATGGGGTGACAAACGAAATTTGTCATGTGTTTTTTGCTGAAGAGTTGAGTTTTGAAGATAATCAACCGGATGCCGGAGAGGAATTCTCGATTTTGAAATTTAACGAAATTGAGATTGATTCGTTAATCAAGAGTGGCGAGTTGTGGGATGGAATGACACTTGCTGCATGGAGTTTATATAAATTGTGTATCAAAGGAGTTTAGGAAATGAAAGTATTTTTTGCCATTTTAATTTTGACTGTTCTGATTGGCTCTGAAAGTTTATATTCTCAGGAAAAAGCAAGCCCCGGAACAGAACCAATGACATATACAGTTAGGGTGAATTTTCCTGTCAATGTGCATCACACCTATACATTTACTGAGATTTCGAAAATCACTCGAAATTTTAGTGACGGCACATCCAAGAAATTCGACAGAGAATTGACATATCACTTTGGTTTGAGAGCGCCGAATGAAGCATCAAAAGATGGGTTCAACCAAATTGAAGTTTCAGTAGATTCATTGGAATACAAGTTTTCGGACGGAGATACAACAATTGTTTTCAATTCTCAAGCCGATGATATGAGAATGCCCGGAATTGATGATTACAAAATCGCTTCAATTCCTTTAGGGATGACATATAAGATTACTTATTCTCCCTACAATGAAATAGTGAATGTCGAGGGAGATAGATTGGAAGCACAAAGAGAATATCTGACAAACCCAAAAACAGGTCCCAGCGATTCCTTAGTCAAAAATACTTGGCTTATCGGCTTATCGGATGGCATTCTGAATAATTATTTCGATATTGTAAAATCAATACCTCCTACGTTCAAAGCAGCTAAGGATACATCATGGACAAAGGCATTTACTGTCTCGATTGAAAATTCCCAATTTATTGATTCGGCAAAATTTACTCTTTCACAAATTACACCTAAGAATTATGTAATAGTAGGTCAATCTGAAAAATTCACTCCACAAGCTTCAAATGTCCGCATGTTCGATATATTGAGATTATTGAAACTATCAGACGTCACAGGAACTGCCAATTATACAATGATGCTTCATCCACGCGGAACAGTAAATGAATTCAAGGCTGTTTATAAGTTGGATTTTACCTATCCGCTATTGTCTGAAGATTTTAAGCAAACAATCGAAACTACAAGACATTGGAAATTAGAAAATATGTATATGTGGTAAACCTTTAAACATGTTTTTGCTATTTGGCAAAAATTGCTTATCTTAGAGAATATGGTATGGTATATTTTATCATATCATATTTTTTTTTCAGGGGGTTTGCAATTTCTAATACATTTATGATAATAAAATGAGCAAGAGAAAGTCCAATTTTAAGGAAATTATTTCGCCGATTGATGTAATACCTGTAATTGTAGTTCTAATCGGTTTGGTGATAGCAATTTTTTTCGAGGACAGTGCAGTGCGACTTATCGGCGTCAGTGTGGCAGTACTCGGTGCGGTAGCGTTATTCATGCTGATTTCGCAACGTAATTCTGATGTTGTCCGAAATCCATTTCCAAAAGCCTCAGAGGGACACGATTTTGAGGTAACTACAACAAAAGATTATACCGGTACTCGGCGTACGGTAGAAAATTTTGAGGAATCATTTGGCAAAGACGATGAATTCCCGATGGCTGAAAAAGCCTACATGAAATTCGATTCTGAAACTGATAAAACTAAAGAGAAATCAAATCGAGAGAACTCCAAAGTCGCATCAAAATCATATGCAGCTGATACTCGCTCTTCGGGATTTTCGTATAACGAAAGCACTTCCGGTATGCGTATTGTAGGTATTACAAAACGTACTCATACTGCGGTTTCGACAACTCCCGAAGAAATGGCAAAAAATACTGAATTAGAAGAAAAGATATTGATTAAAGACAAAATAAATTCTGAAAACACATATACAAATATTGCTGAAGAGATTGAACATTACGATGAAAATGAACAAATTCATCAAGATGAAAATGAACAAATTCATCAAGATGAAAATGAACCGGAAGCTAAAAAAACAATGACAAGTGAGGAGTACGATGAACTTGAGGAAATTTATGATGTTCAAGATATAGAGCCAATAGTTGAAGAGCTTGCCGGACCGGTTGAGACACATGAAAAAGTTATCGAAGAGCAACCCAAGATACCAACTAATCAAGAGCCGAAAAGATTCACAGAGAAGAAAATTGACATACCAATTTCGGTATTTACTGAAACAGACCAAATACTCGGGGATGAGCCTCGCAAAGAATTTGAATACTTTTTGTCTCGAATTTTAATAATAATACGCTCAATAACCGATTCGCGTACAGCTTTGTTTTTGCTTGCCGATTACGATAACAACGAATTTATTTTGGAAGCTTTTGCTACTAATAAACCGGAATTACTTTCAGGTAAAAAACGGATTCCGATTTCATCCGATATATTGAGCCAAATCTTGGAAAATGCAAAGCCTGAAATATTGACTGATATTAATCCATCTGCCGAACTTGATTTGATTCCTTATTACAACCAATATTCTCAGATGATGTCCTTTGTTGGTGTGCCTGTGTTTTGGGGCGAGCATCCTGTTGGTGTTCTTTGTGCCGATTCCTCTTCAAACGATGCTTACAGCTCGTCAACAGTTGCATTCTTGGGGCATTTTACCAAGCTAATTTCTGCACTTGTCAAAAGCTATACGCAAAAATATGATTTATTGCAAGCATCGAAAACCTTGGAAGCAGTCAATTTGTTCAATTATATTGCTACTTCGAGCAAAGACGGTACAGAAAATTTGGCTGAAATTATTGTTGATTCGGTATCGAGATTATTTGATTATCAAACCACAGGCGTAATAGGTTTCAATTCCGAAAAGCAAATTTGGGAACTTAAAGCAGTCAAATCGGCTTTCAACTATTCCGCAGGTCAGGAAATAACATTCGAAGATTCAATCGTGGGCAATACAATTACCTCTTGCAAAACTTCCAGACATACTGCAAAAGATATTCGCGGTGTCAGGCATACAAAGTTTGAACCAAAATTGGAATCGGGCGAATTTATCAGTATTCCGCTTCGTTCAGCAACCGGCGTCTATGGAGCAATGTTTGTTGAAAATGTGTCACCTAACAATTTATCAGATTTCGATATAACTATCTTGGAAATTTTGGGGATTCATGCCGGAAATGCTATCGAACGAATGCACCTAATGGAAAGCCTGAATAGTTCGCAACTGCTAAACAATGAATCAGGTTTGCTCAACCCTACGGCGTTTTATAAGCGAATTGAAGAAGAAATGGACAGAAGCCGAGATATGAACACAGATTTGACATTATGTATATTTAAAATTGACCGATATGCAGCGCTCGACCCCGAAAAACATTGGGACCGCTACGAATTCGCTCAAATGATGGTAATTGAAAAAGTGAAGAAATATCTCAAACATTATGAAAAATTCGGACATATTGATGAGTCAACTTATGGTGTACTTTTCGTTGCCAAAGAATCAAATCAAGTCAAATTAATTGCTGAACGTGCCAGAGCAGAAATCGCAAACACGGTATTGAACGTTGACGGAAGCAAATTTAGCGTTACTTTAAGCATAGGTATTGCAGGGCTATCAAGCTCCGACCACGATATATCATCGTTTATCAATAACGCAGGTAGTGCATTAAACAAAGCTCTCGAACGTACTAATAATGTGCACTTGTTTTACTAATTCCCTTAAACGTATATGAAACGCGAAAAATTAACAACTCAACTTCTCGATTTGATTCTAAATTCTGAAGTTCCATTGAGGCTTTTGGATATTTCAAAATCACTCGGTATCAAATCTGATACTGAAGATTATGCTATATTGCAAAGTTCTCTCGAGCATCTTATCGGAACAGGTGTAATCGAAAAGACCGCTAAACGCAGATATATTTTCAAGCAAAATGATTCCGACTCGACGATTACAGGTACCATTAGAATTGAAAATGATAAGGGAGTTATTGAGACACAACTATCATTTGCACCGAAAGTCAGCATTCAAACTCGAAATTTGAACACAGCGCTTCACGGCGATACAGTTGTAGTGCAACTTCATGCACAAAAAAAGGGCAAAAAAGCTCGCGGTGAAGTCACAAAAATTATCGAACGAAATAAAACAGCAATCGTCGGAACGATAGATTATAACGGCTACTACTACTTCCTCATACCTGACGAAGCACATTATTATGTTGATTTTCTGATTCCGGAAACAAAACTCAAAGGTGCAAAACTCGGCGATAAAGTCAAAACAAGCCTTTTGCATTGGGATGACCCACTTCAGTCTCCAACCGCCGAAGTAAAAGAAATCATCGGCAAATCGGGCGTTCCGGTTGTAGAATTTGATTCTATAATTCGCGAATTTGAATTGCCCACGGAATTTCCCGATGGCGTAATGAAAGAACTTGCGGCTGTAGTCCCGGATATTAAACGAAAACCACCCGGCAGAATGGATTTGCGAAATAAGCTGATTATAACAATTGACCCATTCGATGCAAAAGATTTTGACGACGCATTGTCATTAGATATGCTCCCAAACGGCAACTACAAGCTTGGAGTGCATATTGCCGACGTTAGCCATTATGTCCCGGAAAATAGCGAAACTGATATTGAAGCACGTTATCGCGGCAATAGTGTTTATCTTGTGGATAGAGTGGTCCCTATGTTACCCGAATTATTATCGAATGAAATTTGCTCTCTGAATCCAAATGTCCCTCGCCTTACATTTTCGGTTTTTATGGAAATTGATATGAAGGGCAATGTAGTTGATTACGAAATTGCGGAATCAATTATCAAAAGCAAGAGACGCTACAACTACGATGAAGTATTGGATATTATCGAATCCAAAAATGGTGATAATGCACAATTGATATTGCTACTTCATGATTTAGCCGAAAGGCTCAAGTATAACAGGTTCCGTAACGGTGGAATCAATTTCGATACTACCGAATTCAAATTCATTCTCGACGAAAACAAGCAACCGGTCGAAGTTTTGCTCAAAAAGACAACAAAAGCGACTTCGCTTGTCGAGGAATGTATGCTACTGGCAAATCAAACAGTAACGCTGCATATCAAAAAATTGCGTAAAGAATATTACATGGAATTGCCGTTTTTGTACCGAGTTCATGAAGAACCGGACCCGAAACGAATCACCGAAGTTTTGGAATTCATAGCTTCTTTGGGTCACAAAACCAAAAAGAAGAAAATTACATCTTCGGATATCAATAAAATTCTGGAAAGTTTCGATGGCAAGCCCGAAGAACGAGTTGTGAACCAAGTTTTGATACGCTCTATGGCAAAAGCGATTTATACTGATAAAAATGTTGGTCACTACGGACTCGGATTTACGGATTATTCGCATTTCACATCACCTATTAGGCGTTATCCCGATTTAATCGTTCATAGGTTACTTAAGGAATATGCAAAAGGCAAACCGTCTCCCGACAGATTAGTTTTTCTGAAAATGTTTGTCAAAGATTGCGGATTTCATACTTCAAGCACCGAAAGAACCGCTATGGAAGCTGAACGCGCGTCAATCAAATTGACTCATGCCGTAATGTCCGAAAAGCATATCGGAAGTTCATTTAACGGTACAATAACGGGTGTCACCGGATTTGGATTATTTGTCCAAATGGATGATATATGGGCAGAAGGATTGCTTCATATTCGTGATATTAACGATGATTACTACGTTTTTGAAGAAGCGAGATATAGATTAGTCGGCAAGCGAACCAAAAAAATCTTTGGTCTCGGGATGAGAGTGAGAGTGAAAATTATCAAAGTCAATATCAATAAACGAAATATTGACCTTGCTTATGTTGATAGTATCGAATAGGCACGCATGTTTACAGGATTAATCGAAGAAATCGGAACTATAGATTCGGTCAAAAACATTGGCGGCGGCAAGCATTTCATAATTGCTGCCAAGAAAATTATGGACGATTTGAAAATTGATGACTCAGTTTCAATCAATGGAGTTTGCCAAACTGTAGTTTCTCTGACCGATAAAACATTTGAAGTAACAGCAGTCGAAGAAACTTTGCGAAAGTCAACTTTGGGACATTTCAAAAATGGCGACAAAGTCAATTTGGAGCGTGCTGCCGCTGTCGGCGACAGGCTCGGAGGGCATATAGTCCAAGGGCATGTGGATTGTGTTGCATATATCAAATCCATCGAAAAAGAGCAAACCGGAATTCTCGTCTGGGTCGAATATCCCCGAGAGTATTATAAATACGTCGTAATTCACGGCTCGATAGCGATTGAAGGTGTAAGTCTGACAGTTGCGAGAGAGAACAATTCCGCTTTTATGGTTTCCGTTATCCCGCATACATGGGATGTTACTACATTGCGAACTTTGAAACCCGGTCAAAAAATTAACATAGAATTCGATATTTTGGGTAAATATATCGAAAAAATGATGAAACGCGAAGGAAACTACACCCCGAGCGGATTAGAAAAATTCATTGACCAACCGGATTGGTAAATTAAATTTTCATCAATTTAATAGTTCCAAATTTTTTACCATTTGAAATTTTGACAATGTATGTTCCACTTGGGAATTGCGATAAATCTAACTCAATAGCATTTCCGTTAATTATATTTATATTCGATTCAAAAAGTAATCTGCCTGTATAATCCAAAATGCTGCATTTTGCGGCACTTGTACCGTCGAAAGTATGATTGATGAAGGCTCTGTTGACGACCGGATTTGGATAAACCGATAAATGGGCTTGTGGCAAATTCGATTCCCCAACACTCGATGAAGACCTGATTAGTTGCATATAATCAAATTTGCCGAGCATGATTTTTTCCAATTTATCTTGCGGAACTTCAAACCAATCCATAAGCAACGAATAATACACAGACCTGAAATCAAATTGATAATCCAGATTATCTCGGACGGTAACTTCATCCGGTATATATGGATTACTTCCGTGTATAACGGGATTGACCATCGAACCGAACAAAAACATTGGCGCCGACGTTCCATGGTCAGTTCCAAAACTTGCATTCGCAAGAATTCGTCTGCCGAACTCGGAAAATGTCATGCCAACTACTCTATCTTCTAAGCCATGAAGTTTCAAATCTTGCTGGAATGCACCTACTGCTTCAGCAACACTTTGCAATAAAGTAGCATGAAGACCAAAAAGAGGATTTCCACTCAGGACTTGGTCTGAGTGAGTATCAAAACCGCCCAAACTTACAACATAAACTTTAGTTTTCAGACCACCGGCGATAAGTCTGGCAACTGTTTTGAGCTGTTCAGATAATTGATTTTGTGCAGCGTCGGGATACTCTGCCAAATTTGTTGATTTTTCCAAAGCACCTTTGAGCGTTTCTGCATAGTTGTTGGTTTGGCTGATAATAGATTTGATATATTTCAATTCCAATCCGGCGCGAATATCAAGTTCACTATCATAAGGAATGTCATTCAAATCGTAGAATTGCCCATTTGGAGTTAATGCCATTCCCATGGAAGCGACGTGCCCTTGGCAAGTCTCCGAAACCACACCGCCAATTGTAATTGACAATGGGTCGGTGAAATCTTGATTTGGGTAATTAGCCGGGAAATCGGGATGATATTCCGAAAGATAACGCCCAAGCCATCCTGTTGTTACAACTTTATCCGAATCCGATGCCGAAGTCCAAATATCTGTAGAGCGAAAATGTGAAAAATTGGGGTTAGGATAGCCAACTGATTGAACAATCTCCAATTTGGCGTCATCATGTAAATTCTTCAAGCCCTGCAAAGATGGGTGCAAGCCTACTACGTCATTAATTTTGAGAACATCTTTTTCGGGAATAATTACTTGTCCTCTAAATTTGGAAAGTAAGTCGTATCTATCAATAGGGATTACGGTATTAAGCCCATCATTACCACCCACAAGGTTAATCAAAACCAATATTCGGTCATTTTCTTGCCCTAAAAATCCCATTAATTCATTAAATGGGCTCGACATCAAATTAACAGGCATCCCATTTATCATAATAGGTAAAGTAGAAGCTGCCAAACTCGTTTTGATGAAATCTCTTCTTTTCATTTTCACTCCTACATTAAATGATAATCAGCTGATGATAAAATACTTCTAAATAATAATTTGAGCCGATACAAAATTGCATTCTTAACTTCCTTGTTATCCGGATTATCAACCATATACAACCAAAAGGAAGTCCATTCATAATCGGGATTAGTCTGCAAAACTACTTCGGAGAAGTAATCCATCATACTTTGATTTTGAATTATATTCTCAGCCAATACATCAGGCAGAAGGAAATTAAGAGCGTCTTTAATTAGTTCGAGATGTTTTTCGGGTTGGCTGAAATTTGCTACCACTTTAAATAAATCTGCTTGAAGAGTGAATTCTGCTTGTTTCAAACCATTTAAAATAAAAACATCACTTAAAAAGGTTCGATACTGAATTGAAACTGAACTCGCCCACGACCTATAGAATGATGGTTCTTGATGATATGCGGGCCATCCGGCAACACTCGGCGGATTACTGAGGAACATTCCTTGGACAAAAGCTTGATAAAATCCAAAATTGAATAAATGCGTGTGGCGCTTTTCATAGTCTTGAATATCAGGAAATTCAGTATCGAAATTTTTATACATACCAATAAGAAAATCAAAAGGATTTTTAATCATTACTGCTCTATTTTGCATATCGTAAAAATGTGCACTTTCAAATAGAGCTTTCAAAACGGGTTTGATTTCATAGTTATTTTCGATTAGTAGCTTAGCTAATGGTTGGATAACATTTTTTTCAGTTTCTTCTGAAATTTCATAATAAACGAACCATTTGTAGATTGCTCGAGTTAAATTCAGAGCTGTTTCAAATTTGGCAAAAATCATCGAGATTAAGGTCTTATATTCATTCGCTCCTTCATTGCTAATCTCTGCGAAATCAAATGCTTTAGAAAATTTCTTGATTCCTGCGTCATGTCTCTTAGGTAAGAAAAAAGCAATAGCATTGGCTTTGTTTGCCCGCCAACCTGTTAGTACACGGGAGGCTTCGAGGACATCTTCCTCAGTATAAGTTGTGTAATCACCCGGAGCAATATTTGGTCCCTTGCCGATTGTAAATAATTCGAACAACTCTCGGGCATAATTTTCATTCGGACTGCCCAATATGTTTGTATCTCCGTTCAAATATAGCAGCATCGCAGGACTAATGGTCATTTCTTCGGTGAAAGTTTGGATATTGCCGAGAGAATTTTTACGAATTAATTCTAAATATTTGTACATGATTTTTGAATCAGATACAATTAAAGATTCTGTGACATAATGGTTATGCCAAAACAACATCAATTTCTCGGTAATTGAAAGGTTTTGGGCTAACATATTCCCAACCCACCATGAAAGTAAACTCTGCAATTTATTTCCATCGAACATGGGATCGTAGCCTGTGTTTATCCATGTTTCACCATAAGCAATGCCGGATTCGTCTTTAAAGGGATATTTTGGCAAGTCGGGTTCAGGAGCAGGTTCTAATAATTTGGCAACTGCATCCTCCATGCTCATAGCAGATAAAGTGTCCAAATCGGACTTATTATATCCGAAAAGTGTTCTTTTCGCTAAATGCGCTGCTTCGGCTCGGCTCCAAATTCCTTCATACTTTTCTAAACCGCCGCTGGGTTCTTCGAGAAATTGTTCAGAACGCTTGCTTGCAACTGTAGCGTTTCCTACAAAACCGGATAAAAAGTCCCTTCTTTTCATAATTTTTCAGAAAATAATGAATAATCATATTCTAATAACACTTAAATTACGAAAAAGTTTAATATTGACAAAATTTTATTTTTGTTTAATAAAACACTGCAAGCCAAATAGTTTTTTCCGTTGGGGAAGTTTCGGCTACACGATGCTTTTTGTGGGATGGAATTAATAAATAATCTCCGGTTTTCAAATCAATCATCTCGTCTTCAAATTCGATTTTTGCCGAGCCTTGAAGCAAAATCACCCATTCATTTTCGTCTTGGTCATACCAAAATCCATCAGGCGAGTTGTTGCAGCTTGAAATAATTCGTTCGATTCTGACATTCGGAGAACGGACGAGTATTTCGATTATCTCGTCCGTTGATTGGGGTAAATTTGAAAATATATTTTCAATGCTATTCATATTCGATGAGTAATTCGTTTTTGGCAACTGTTTTGTTTATTTCAACATGGATTTTCAGGATTTTGCCTTGGATGCCTGATTTGATAAGATTCTTCATTTTCATGGCTTCGAGTACAAGCAGATCCTGTCCGATTTCGACCAATTGCCCGGGTTTGACATAAATTTCCCGAATTGTCCCGGGAATAAAAGCATTAATCAATTTATGATTTTGTGGTACATAACGCTTTCTCGTGACAAATTTTTTGGTTAATTTTGTCTCGTAATAAGTGTCGTCAATGTTTAAGTCATATAAATCATTATTCATTTCAATCTCCTTAAAATGGTGGGATGCCGTGCTTCTTGGTGGGTCTGGCTTCCTGTTTGTTGGTGGAAATATGTAATGAATGAAGTACGTAATCACGCATTTCGTCCGGTACGATTACAGCATCAATATAGCCTGCGGCAGCTGCATTGAAAGGATTCGCAAATTTTTCGATATATTCGTCAACTTTTTCTTTGCGAGTTCTGTCGGGGTCGTCCGATTCGGTGATTTCTTTTTTGAAAATAATGTTTGCTGCACCTTCCGGACCCATTACGGCGATTTCAGCTTGGGGAAGTGCAAACACGAAATCTGCACCAAGATGGCGCGAGCACATTGCAATATAACCACCGCCATAGGCTTTGCGGAGTATAATAGTGATTTTTGGCACAGATGCTTCGCTGTAAGCGTATAGTATCTTTGCACCATGTCGAATGACACCTGCATGTTCTTGGTCAATGCCGGGCAAATACCCTGGCAAATCCACGAGCGTGAGCAACGGAATATTGAAGGCATTGCAAAATCTTATAAATCTGGCAGCTTTGTCCGATGAATCAACGTCTAACACACCTGCCAAAACCAAGGGCTGATTGCCAATAATGCCAACTGTTTCGCCATTGAATCGAGCAAAGCCGATTACGATATTTGCAGCCCATAATTCCTGAACTTCGAGAAAGTCCGAATCATCTGCGATTCCTTTAATAACATCACGAATATCATAAGGTTTTGTCGGTTCTTTGGGTATGATGTCATTGATGTTCATATTGATTTTTGGTGGCTTTGCAGGGAATTTCTCAGGCTTTTTGGTACTATTCCAAGGAATAAATGTGACGAGTTTTTTGATTTGCTCAAAACATGCAAGCTCCGAATCCGCAAAGAAATGTGCATTGCCTGTAATTTCGGCATGAACTCTTGCACCGCCCAAATCTTCCATGCTGATTTCTTCACCAAGCACGGTTTTGATAACCTCAGGACCGGTAATGAACATCTTCGAAATTTTATCAACGACGAAAACGAAATCGGTCAAAGCGGGAGAATACACTGCTCCACCTGCACATGGACCCAAAATAACTGAAATTTGCGGAATAAAACCCGAAGCCAAAGTATTGCGATAGAAAATTTCGCCGTATCCGGCAAGAGAGTTAACGCCTTCTTGGATTCTTGCACCACCGGAATCATTGATACCAATTAGCGGAATACCTAATTTTATGGAATGGTCCATGATTTTTGTGATTTTCCGAGCATGAGCCAACCCAAGGGAGCCACCTGCAACAGTAAAATCTTGAGCATAGATACAAACCGGATAGCCCATAATAGTTCCTGTGCCTGTCAGAACACCATCACGTGGCAGATACTTTTTGTCCATTCCGAAATCTTCGGATTTGTGCTCGACAAAAAGGTCATATTCGTGAAAAGAACCATCATCCAAAATCGCTTCTATTCTTTCCCGAGCCGTCAATTTGCCCATTTTGGCTTGTTTTAGCTTACCTTCTTTAGCGGGCTCGTCAATTTTTTTCTTTCTTGAAAAAAAATCTATTATTTTTGTAGCGAGAGACATTTTTAACACCTCAACATTTAATTAAACAAATGCCGTCAATACGGCTTTAAATATACTCCTTGATTTCAATTTCGCCATTAAGGGCGAAAAATACACCTTCGGCTAAGGCTTGCAATTCATCTTCGCCGGGATAAATGAAAACGGGAGCTAAAAATGCAACTCTTTTGCGAATCCACTTCGTGAGCAATTCCGAATAAGCTACTCCGCCTGTGAGAATAATCGCATCAATTTTACCTTCGAGTACAGTAGCAAGTGAGCCGATTTCCTTAGAAATTTGGTATGCCATCGCCAAGTAAACCATTTTTGCTTGTTGGTCGCCTTTTTCGATTTTTTCCTCCACTTCCATGCAATTGTTTGTGCCAAGATAGGACACGATGCCGCCTTGCCCGGTAATCATCTTTTTAACTTGGTGCAATTGATATTTGCCGGAAAAGCAAATCTTAGTAAGTGCGCCTATAGGAAGGCTGCCCGCTCTTTCGGGCGAGAATGGTCCTTCGCCATCGAGACCATTGTTCACATCAATTACACGTCCGTTCTTGTGAGCACCAACGGTTATACCACCACCGAGATGAACTACAATTAAGTTGTAGTCCTCGTATTTTTTCCCGCGTTCGCGAGCAAAACGTCTTGCAACTGCTTTTTGGTTCAAAGCATGAAAGATGCTCACTCTCGGCATTTCGGGTCGCCCTGAATAGCGAGCAATATCATCCAATTCATCAACAACTACCGGGTCCACAATGAAGGAATTCGTTTGTTTGCCGACAGTTCGGGCTAATTCATAAGCTAAAATTCCACCTAAATTGGAAGCGTGCTCGCCGAGAATACCCTTTTTCAAATCTTCCAATAGCGCTGCGCTCGTGCGATAAACGCCGCCGGGAATTGGTTTGACTAATCCACCGCGACCCACAAAGGCTTCAATTTCCCGAATATCAATATTATTTTCTTTCAATGCCTCGATAATCACATTTTTGCGAAAGTCATATTGGTCAATGATAGATGGGAAAACATCCAAATCTTCGACACTATGACGCAAAGTTTTATCGAATAATAAGTTTAAATCTTCGTAAACACCGATTTTCGTTGAAGTCGAACCGGGGTTAATAGCAAGTAATTTCATGATTCATTTTCCTGTTGGATAAAATTTTAATAACATGCTGCTAAAGCGATTGACATAAGCTTGCTCTTGTCCGAATCCGAACGCGACGTAAGCACGACCGGCACAGACGCACCGAGAATAATAGCAGCAACCGTTGCATTAGCAAAATATGTTAATGATTTGTATAATACATTTGCGACTTCGATATTTGGAGCAAAAAGTAAGTCAGCATCGCCTGCGACTTCGCTTTCGATTCCCTTATGTTCAGCTGATAGCTTAGAAATAGCATTGTCCAAAGCTAAAGGACCGTCTATGATACATCCTTTGATTTGATTTCTGCGATTCATCTGTGTTAATGCGGCTGCTTCCATAGTTGAAGGCATTTTGGGATTGACACCTTCAATCGCAGCCAGACATGCCACTTTTGGACGCTCATAGCCGAGATGTTTGAACATATCGAGTGAATTTTTCAATATAGCAATTTTTTCGTTGAAATCGGGAGCGATATTTTGTGCGGCATCGGTCAGAGCAATGATTTTATGATAAGTCGGGACTTCGAAAAATCCGATATGAGATAATAAGTCTCCTTTTCGCAAACCGCTGTCTTTCTGTAGAATAGCCCTCAAAAAATCGGCAGTACCAACCAATCCCTTCATCAAAATCTGAGCGTGCCCGTCAATTATTTGTTTGACTGCAATTTGAGCCGAAGTTGCGGGATTACTTTCTTCGATTAGTTCAAATTTTGAAATATCAAAATCAATTTTTGCAGCAATAGCATCTATTTTAGATTTGTTTCCAACGAAGATTGGCTCAATTATATCATTTGAAACTGCGTCTTTGACTGCACCTAATACGTGTTCATCTTCTGCAGCAGCTACTACAAGATTCTTCTTGACTTTACTTTTGGCTATATCAACAAAGCTATTTAATGACTTAATCTCCATGGCTTTTCTCCATTTAATTTACATTTTGTTCACATTAAACAATACTAAATACAAAAATAATATCATTTTATGAATAAACCGTGTTTTTGATTCCGATTTATTGTCTAAATTTAAGTCGTTCATTTTTCTTACTTTTGTATAGTTGACAGGTAGCATATATGAAATCAAACATAAAAAACGGACTTATCGAGTATATGAAATTCAATGCCGAACTATACGGCAACGGATTATTGCTTGATAATAAGGTTGGAATTGAATTCAAAATGCCTGAAACTAAGATAGCACAAAAGGAAATTTTGACAGTGGAAGAAATAATCAAACCGAAAACACAAAGTATTTCGCCGCCACAAGCGACTGAAAGCAAGCTGAGCATTTCAAGCAAATGGAAATTCGCTTCTACATTGGACGAGCTTGATTCGCAAATCAACACATGCGTAGAGTGTCCGCTTGGGGCAACGCGAATCAAATTTGTATTCGGCACGGGCAATCCCAATGCTGATATAATGGTGATTGGCGAAGCTCCCGGAGCAGATGAAGACGAACAAGGCAAGCCATTTGTAGGGCGTGCGGGGCAATTGCTGACAAAAATACTCGAATCAATCAATTTGAGTCGCGAGGAAGTCTTTATAGCAAATATCATCAAATGTCGCCCTCCGGGCAATCGCAGACCGGTCAAAGAGGAAGTTGACAAATGCGAACAATATTTGAAGAAGCAAATTGATTTGATAAAACCTGCTTTCATACTTTCGTTGGGACTGACTTCGGTTGATACATTGCTCAAAAAAACGCATAAGATGTCCGAAATTCGTGGAAAAGTGATGGATTATCACCACATTAAAATGCTCACAACATATCATCCTGCGGCATTGCTCAGAAATCCGAATTGGAAACAATTCGTATGGGATGATGTACGATTCTTAAGAAAATTATATGACGAATATTTACTAAATTCTGGAAAATAAATGAAAATAGCTGTTGTTTATGGTGGAATCTCAACTGAAAGAAATGTTGCAATCACGGGTGGTAAAGCCGTTATCGAGGCATTACGTTCTTTAAATTACGAAGTTGTGCCCGTTGACCCGGCTTATGGTGCTGATTTTTTAGCTCGGAGTGAAGAACAAATCGCCGATATTGAAAAATTTCATGATATTGAAGACCTCAAGCAATTCGAAACACGTGCATATATAGATTGTATAGGGTCCGATGTATTCGATACAATTGATGTTGCATTCATAGTATTACACGGAAAATATGGCGAAGACGGGCTAATTCAATCGCTGCTCGAATTACGCGGTATTCCCTATACCGGGAGCAAAGTCAAAGCGAGTGCCCTTTCGAGCGATAAAGCATCCTCGAAAATGATGTTTTCCTCCGCAGGTGTTCTTACTCCGCAATGGGAAATGGTTCATAAAAAAGATATTGATAATTTGGAAGTTTATAAAGATTTGCGTTCATCATTGGGCAAAGAATTAGTCATCAAACCCAACGACCAAGGCTCAACAATTGGGCTGACAATAATTGACAATGGCAATCTGGACGATATTCACAATGCAATTGTCTTAGCTTCTAAATATTCAGACCCGGTGATGGTCGAAAAATATATTGAAGGACGTGAGTTAACAGTAGGGATAATTGGTGACGAAGTGTTGCCAATAATTGAAATTATAACACACGACGGATTTTATGACTATGAACACAAATATACAAAAGGTAAAACCGAATATATTTGTCCTGCTGATTTGACTGATGACATCGCCGAATTCACTTCGACAATGGCATCAATTGTATATAATGTATTGGGATGTGAAGGATTTGCGCGAGTTGATTTCCGATTGGACGACGAAGGTCAGCCATGGTGTTTGGAATTAAATACTATACCGGGCTTTACGTCTAAAAGTTTAGTACCAATGGCTGCAAAGGAAATCGGTATAGAATTCCCTGAACTCTGCGAAAAAATCGTAAATTTAGCATTAAATAAGGAAAAAGATTAAAAGATGAAAGATATTCAACTTCTCGGGCTTGGTAATGGATTAGTGGATTTGCAATATGAACTTAGTGATGCTGAATTTGCAAAACTTGGGCTTCGACGGGGCGAAATGCGACTTGTCGAAGATGATATCCAATCTGAAATTTTAAAATCATTGGCAGGCAAAGCTATGAATCGCTGTAGTGGCGGTTCGGCTGCTAATACTATTATAGCATTTAGTCAGCTTGGTGGAAAAGCGGCATATAAGACTGTTGTGGGTGATGATGAATTTGGGCTTTTTTACGCACAAGAATTTAAGAAATTAGGCATAATATTAAGTGCTCAAACTATTCCCAAGAAAGCTACCGGAACATGTGTTGTGCTCATAACTCCCGATTCGGAGCGGACAATGCACACATCTCTTGCAGCTACTGCATTATTCACAGAAAAAAATATTGATGAAGAATTGATTAAGCGCGCCGAATGGCTTTATATCGAAGGGTATAAATTTTCTAACCCATCAGGCACAAAAGCCGTTTTCAAAGCTATGGAATATGCAAGGCTTCATCATACAAAAGTTGCCGTTACTTTTTCGGATACATTCATAACCGATAATTTCAAAGCGAATTTAGACCGAGTTGTCAATGATAGCGAATTAGTCTTTTGTAACGAAGCCGAAGCCTTATCATTTACAGGCAAATCAACCATAGATGAAGCAATGGACTTTTTTGCGGATAGAAGCCAAAATGTAGTCATCACTATGGGGGCTCAGGGTAGCCAAATCTTGTGGAATCGCAAAAAGCAACATATTGATGCTTATCCTGCTAAACTGGTAGATACCACAGGTGCAGGAGATGTATTTGCAGGAGCATTTATGTATGGTTTGATTGATACAAATTCATTGAGAATTGCAGGTAGATTAGCTTCATCAGCCGGAGCAAAAGTGGTATCGCAACTTGGAGCAAGAATTGCCTCAGGACTAACTGAAATAAAGACTTCAATTTATAATTTAAATAAATAATGGTATGCAATTGATGAAAGTTAACAGTATAGCAAAGTATTTTTTAATTTTTATTGCACTTTTCTTGTTTGGCTCATCTATATCATATAGCCAATCAGGTCTTAAATTTTCTGAACTTGCCCAACGATTGGAGCCATATTTTGATAGGCTACTAATTGATGACGTTTATAAGCAATTGCCCCAAGGCGTTGATTATTTTATTTGGGGCTATGATGTTGGCGATTTCTCGGGCGATGACCATTCTGACCTTGGGATTACTCTAAGACTTGCCGGAGATAGGTCGCGAAACATGCAAGTTTATCTTTTTGTGGATATTGACGGCTTTCTACGAAAAGTAGCCCACCATACATATCAATTTGTCGAATTACCGCTCGAAATTGGAGTTGTAATAAGAAATAATATTTGCTTTGTTACCAAAAAATTTGAAGAAAATCACTGGAAAATGGACGGCTATACTTATGATAACGGCTCAATTTTGCTAAGTGAGGTTTTCAATACAGGTCGAGTCGGCGATTTGACTCATGAAAGTGTCCGAAACTACAAGACATTGCGCGGCAGTGAAAAATATATTAATACTCGAAGCGGAAAAGAGCTGTTTTACAGAGATTTCTTGAGCATACCGACTTACAGACGCGGCAGAACTGTTTACAAAGGTTATTTCGGGGACACTTTTGCAAATTATACCGATTTCGTTCACGAAGGTGCATATGATTGGAAAGGCGAGAAGGATTGCTCATTCAGAGTTACTTCCGCATTTGATGATGATTATTTGTATTTTACTGTGGAAATCATTGACGATGTTGTAGTAACCCAAAGCTGCGACACTTGCATTACCGATTATTTAGACATTTGGTTTGACATCAATCCAAACCCTAGCTATGATAGATTCACCGAACGAAACGGAAAAAAAGTAGATTTCCGGACAAAATCAACCAAAGGTTTGTACCGAGTAAGCATATTCCCTGGAAATTTCTTGGATAAAGAACCTTATGTAAAAGTTTCGACAAATGATGAATTGACTGAAATCCAGAAAGCAGACTCGAAATTGATAAAAGCAGTTGCAAATTATTTGGACGACAGTTTAGGCTACGTGCTCAAATTTAGAATACCCTTCACTTTGTTTGGCTATGAAGGCAATCCACTTGATGAAGATTTTTACGAAATCGGATGCACATTTGTCGTCATAGACTATGACAATGAATATCGCCCGGAAGAGAAAACGGAAATTGCTACTTCTGCTTTCATTCCTTATGACCCATCAACTTACGGTTCTCTAATTTTGATTCCCGATGGCAAATGGTATGGTCAATCCGAAAATATTTTCACCGAAGATGTAATTAAAAACTTGTTTGAATACGGCTTTTAGATACGACAATGTCATATTAAAATAAATTCATGACAAAATATCTTGTTAGTCTTGTATAAAAGTCTTATTTTTGAACTTTAATATTTTCGGAAATTTGAAATAAAAAATGACAGAAATTCATCAAAACCAAGAAATTGGTCGCAATCAGGAAGGTACATTACTATTGGTCTGGAGACCTTCTTGCCTGCTGCATTTGGTGTGTTGATTGGTCATTATTGGATAGACCAAAAGTACGGAACAACCCCTTTGTGGACTCTTGTGCTTGGTTTGTTTGGTTTCATAGTCAGTATGTACAAGTTGTTCAAAACTGTCGCAATGATAAATTCCGAAGGTAAAAGAAGTAAAGAAATTAAGGACAAGAAAACTCTTTGACATTATTAGCTATACTTACGTCAGTCGTCATTAATGCAATCGGGGCTTTTATAGTAATCAAAAGGCTCGAAAAAATTATGGAGAAGCAGAATTGGAAGGATTTTGTCAGTAAATTTTTTGGAATGCTGGCAATCAAATTCTTGGTTTCGGTAGTTATTGTTGTAGCTATTATAATGTTCAGTGGTTTCGACCAAGTAGTTTTCGCAATTAGTTTTGTAGCGTCTCATTTTCTGGCTTTGTTGGTTGAAATATTATATATCAACAAACGTTATAGCGTGATAAAATTCAAATGAATGATAAACAAAGGATTTTTGCATGAGTCAAAATAATTCCAACACAAAGTTGGATTTGATAGATACTAAAATTTCAACGGACGAATTAGAAATTCATGAACACGTTCATTCACATTCCGACACAACACACGGGCATGGAGAGCAAGAAGATTCGATTTTCATGCAATTGTTGGGAAAATTAAACGACCACGATGCTCTATACTTTGGAGCATACAAAATCACCGACCTCCCCAAAATTTACATAGACAACGGTTTTCATTTCTTTAAAAATACTGATGCCGTCAAAGAATCAGGATTATATACAGTGACCGAGCACAAAGGTCACAAATCAATAGTTAATAAGGAAACCGGTCTTGCACCTGCTTTGGATTTATCCATTACCAACTTTGTAGTTTTCCAATGGCTTGCAATTCTTATTTGTGTTGCAGTATTCCGCAAAGCATTTGTAGGATACAAGAAGCGTCCGGGCAAAGCACCCTCAGGGTTTCAAAATGCAGTCGAATCGATTGTAGTATATGTACGCGACCAAATGGTTCGCCCAAACATACCTTCGGTAGCAGTGGCGGATTTCTTACTCCCCTATTTCTTAGCCGTATTTTTCTTCATTTGGACGATGAATTTGATGGGATTAATCCCGGGAGGTCATACAGCGACAGGTGCAATTGCAACCACAGCAGGTTTGGCTATAATCTCATTCCTCGTAATCAATATAACAGCAATGAAAGTTTCGGGTGTTGGGGCATGGTTCAAACATTTACTCGGCGGAGCTCCCTGGTGGTTAGCCTTCATAATGGTTCCTATCGAAGTAGTTGGTATGTTCATCAAGCCGTTCGCTCTCACAATACGTCTTTTTGCAAATATGACCGCGGGACACGTGATTTTGCTCTCGTTATTAGGGATTTTATTCTTTTTCAAGACATTGGCACTTTCGCCGGCAATCACAGCTTTTTCACTGTTCATTTACGCCCTCGAGTTGTTGGTAGCAACAATCCAAGCCTATTTGTTCACAATGTTGACGGCAATATTTGTAGGTTTAGCAATTGGTGACCATGCTCACGAGCATGGAAACGAAAGTCATGCACATTAATTTAAATTTATTTGATATATCATTCTAACAAAAATTGGAGATTTGAAATGGACGCAAATTCATTAGCATTTTTAGCCGCCGGACTTGGAGCAGGCTTGACAGTAATCGGCGCCGGTATGGGCATCGGTAAATTGGCTTCATCAGCCTTAGAAGCATCGGGCAGACAACCCGAAGCTGCAGGTGATATCAGAACTACCATGATTATTGCCGCCGCTCTTATCGAAGGTATCGCGATGTTCGCTGCCGTTATTTGCTTATTGCTTGCAATTAAGTAATAACGATTGAATTTTTTCGAGTTGGAGCGGAATATTAAAGTATTCCGTTCCACACTCTTTTTTAGAATATGTATCATTTTTATTATTTAATTCATTATTGAGGAAATATGGATTCCATTTTAAATATACCTCACGGTTTAGTTTTCTGGACTGTTATCAACTTTGGTATTTTCTTGTTTTTGCTTATCAAATTTGGTGGCAAAGGCATTGTCAATGCTATTAATGCAAGAGAACAATCAATCCAACATGCGATAGATAGCGCCGATGCAGCCAATAAAAATGCAATGAAATTGCTCGTTGAAAGCCAAGAAAAGTTAGATAATACTCAAGCTCAAGTAGCAGAAATGATGGCAAAAGGCAGAGAACAAGCCGATTTGCATATCAAAAAAGCTACCGAAGAGGCTGAAGCTGTCAAAAAATCAAAAATTCAAGATGCTCTGAAAGAAATTGAAAGAACTAAGGAAGCGGCTCTTGTGCAATTACGCTCCGAAGTTGCCGACCTTGTTGTTCAAGCTACCGAGCAGATTTTGATGGAAAAATTGGACGGTGCAAAAGACAAAAAGCTAATTAATGATTTCATTGATAAATTGCCGAATAATTAATCATGGTTGAACAAAAAGTTTCCAGCAGATATGCCAAAGCATTATACGGAATCGCTGTTCAATTCGATTCGGTAGAAAAAGTTTATGCCGATATGTTGAATGTTCAGCGAACAATTTCATCTAATTCGGAATTATTGAGCTTTATCAAAAGTCCGGTAATCAATCATCGCAAAAAAGAAGCAATTTTTGATGAAATATTTACGAACCAAATTGGTGAAACTACCTTAGAATTCATCAAACTTTTGGCTCACAAGCAACGTGAATGGCTAATTCTTAGCATAATCAGACAATTTGAGATAATTTACAATCGTGAAAATAATATTGTCGAAGCAACTATCACTACTGCCCGTGAAATGGACGAAGCTACCAAGGCAAATGTATTGGCAGCGCTTACCAAATCTACCGCGAAGAAAATAAAACCGACATTCGTAATCAATCCGTCTATCAAAGGTGGAATAATGGTGCGAATCGCCGACAAAGTATTTGATGCTTCGATTAGCAATAAATTAGAAAATTTACGAGTTAGACTAAAAGAAACTCTTGATGTTGAAATCAATTAAAAAATTAAAATTATTATAAAGGTTTTACAATGGCAGATGTTCGTCCGGATGAAATATCAGCAATATTAAGACGACAGTTATCAGGATTCGAAAACGAAACCGATATCTACGAAGTCGGGACGGTGCTTCAAATTGGTGACGGTGTAGCTCGCGTTTACGGATTGAGAAACGTAATGGCGGCTGAACTTGTCGAATTTCCGAATGATGTGTACGGAATGGTACTAAATTTGGAAGAAGACAACGTCGGCGTCATATTATTTGGTGATGACAATTTAGTAAAAGAAGGTGATACTGTTCGCCGTACAAATCGTGTGGCATCAGTGCCAATCGGTACAGAATTATTGGGCAGAGTGGTCAATCCGCTCGGCATTCCCATTGATGGCAAAGGTCCTATTGATACAAATCAATTTTACCCGATTGAAAGAAAAGCTCTGGGTGTAATGTTTCGTCAACCCGTAAATGTTCCGCTTCAGACAGGTATCAAGGCTATTGACGCATTGATTCCAATTGGTAGAGGTCAACGTGAGTTGATAATTGGTGACCGCCAAACAGGCAAGACAATTGTGGCACTCGACACAATCATCAGCCAAAAATATACTCACTCCGAAGACGCCAAAGCACGCGGTATCAAACCGGTTTACTGTATTTACGTAGCAATTGGTCAAAAAGGTTCTACAGTTGCAAACGTATTATCGTATCTCGAAGAATACGGAGCGATGGAATATACTATCATCGTAACTGCGAATGCCTCCGACCCCGCACCACTTCAGTTCATCGCACCTTTCTGCGGATGCTCGATGGGTGAATATTTCCGCGATAACGGAATGGATGCACTTATCGTATATGATGACTTGTCGAAACAAGCTGCGGCTTATCGCCAAGTTTCATTGCTACTCAGACGCCCACCGGGACGCGAAGCATATCCGGGTGACGTGTTCTATCTCCATAGCCGTTTGTTAGAGCGTGCTGCAAAATTACACGACAGTAAAGGTGGCGGTTCGTTGACTGCATTGCCGGTTATCGAAACTCAAGCAGGCGACGTCTCGGCATATATCCCGACGAACGTGATTTCAATCACCGACGGTCAGATTTATCTCGAACCAAACTTGTTCAACGCGGGCGTTCGTCCTGCATTGAACGTTGGTATCTCGGTATCTCGTGTGGGCGGTGCCGCTCAAATTAAAGCAATGAAAAAGATTGCAGGTCCCTTGAAACTCGAATTAGCGATGTTCCGTGAATTGGAAGCATTTGCAAAATTCGGTTCGGATTTGGACAAATCAACTCAAGCGAAATTGAAACGCGGTGGATTGTTGACAGAAATTTTGAAACAACCACAGTTCCACCCAATACCGGTCGAAAAGCAAATTGTGTTGATTTATGCAGCTACAAACAGCTTCTTGGACGATATTCCTTTGCATGAAATCAAACGTTACGAAAAAGAATACTACGAGTATTTTGATAATTTACACGCAGATTTGTTAGTAGAAATTTTGGACAAAAACGAACTTACCGACGATATTAAGAAGCGTCTTAACGATTTGATTAAGAGCTTCAATTCGACTTTTATGAAAAGTTTGAAAAAATAATATGTTAGTCCTTACAGGCGGAGCCGGTTTCATAGGTTCATGTTTTTTGAGAAAACTTAACGATGAGGGTATCAAAGATATCCTCGTCGTTGATAATTTGGGAACCCATGAAAAATGGAAAAACTTGTTGGGCAAAAAGTTCAAGTATTATTACAACAAGGATGAATTTCGCGAAAAACTAAAGCAAAGGGAATTTGCCGCAGGAATTAACGCAATTATTCATTTCGGAGCATGCTCGTCCACTACGGAAACTGATGCCGAATATTTATTGGATAATAATTTGGCTTACAGCATTGACCTTGCCGAGTACGCTGACCGAAATCATATAAAGTTCATTTACGCAAGTAGTGCTGCAACTTATGGTGACGGAAGTTTGGGTTATTCTGATAAGAATTTTGACGGACTTATGCCTTTGAATTGCTACGGATTTTCCAAACAACTCTTTGATAATTGGGTAATTGATTCGGGATTGGACAAAACTTTCACGGGAATTAAATTTTTCAACGTGTTTGGTCCGAACGAATATCATAAAGCCGGAATGGCAAGTATGGTATTCAAATCATATAAGCAAATCAAAGAGACCGGAAAAGTTAGCTTGTTCAAGTCGAACACGTCCGAATTTGGCGACGGCGGTCAAAAACGCGACTTCATTTATGTAATGGATGTAGTCGAAGTGGTTTGGAAAATGTTCCTTGACAGCAGTTTTTCGGGCATTTACAATTTGGGAACGGGTCAATCTCGCAGTTGGAATGATTTGGCAAATGCAGTTTTTGCATCTTTGGGAATTAAGCCCGACATCGAATACGTTGATATGCCGGAATCAATTGCCAATCAGTACCAAAATTATACTGAAGCAGACATGAGCAAATTAGCTGAATCGGGATTGAAATACAAGTTCAGAACACTCGAGGAAAGCGTTGCGGATTACGTGAACGCTTACTTGGAAAAAAATCAAAAAATATATTAAGCAAAATAACGACGAAAGAATATGGCTACATTAAGAGATATAAGACAACGGATTCAAGGTGTAAAAAGTACATCGAAAATCACTTCGGCGATGAAAATGGTTGCAACTGCAAAATTGAAGCGTGCCCAAACGTCAATTGAATCGGCTCGCCCCTATTTTCGCAAAATTGACTTCATATTGTCCAATCTTGTCTCCTCGCTATCGGATGATTACACGCATCCTTTGCTCAGAAAAACGACCGAAGTCAAGAATATCGCTCTCGTCGTTGTGACTTCCGACCGTGGACTATGTGGTAGTTTCAACACCAATTTGCTCAAAGAAGCCGTTCGCCATTCCGAAGAATTGAAAATGCAATATCCCGGAGCGGTCATCCATTTTGTAGCAATCGGCAAAAAAGGCATATCATTTCTCAAAAAACGCAACTACAACGTAATAGCCGAATTTCAGGGGATTTTTGCTCAATTAAATTTCGAACACACACGACAAATTGTGGATGTATTCGCAGGAAAATTTATCGAAGGGCAATATGACAAAGTCGTCGTCGTGACAAATGAATTTATCAACGTCATGAGGCAAGCACCGTCAATCAGAAACGTGTTGCCAATCGAAAATATCGAGCAAACGACACAGTCCAATACATCAGTTGATTACATTTTCGAGCCATCGAAAGAGGCAATTATAGATGATTTGCTGCCAAAGCTTGTGGACATCAAAATTTGGAGCGCCCTGCTCGAATCCAACGCCGCAGAGCAAGCCGCCCGCAGAATAGCAATGGACAATGCGACACGCAACGCCAAGGAATTGATTACATTCCTCGAGTTGCAATACAACAAAGCCCGCCAAGCCGACATCACAAAAGAAATGCTCGAAATCATCGGTGGTGCCGACGCTCTCAAGAGTGCCTAAACACTAAGAAAATAAATATCAAGAAAGCTGCTCGAATGGGCAGCTTTTTTTTTTTGTCCTGTCAGTTGTTACAACTGACAGCCTCAAGAAGGGGAACAAGACATTTTGTAATTTGAATTTGATGCTATTCGTTTTTTTTATATGTTTGCAAAATAGTAATTGGATAAAAATTCAAACTAAATATGCAAATTAGGTCGAAAATATGAAGATGAAAATGTATATCGTATTAGCTATAATATTGAGTGGCATTATGAATTCATGCACAGGAATTCGTGGGATTGATGACTTATATTGGAAGTTAACTCCAACATATAGAAAGTTTAAAGCTGAGACTAAAAAGGAAAGAGAATTTGTACAAAAAATCATTGACAATCCTAATCAAATAGTTGAAATATTTGAAAACAGCGATTATTATAATCCTGAATATTTTGATAGAACTTTCCCGGAATTTTATACTGGACCAATTCATTTTATACAAAAGGTAAAAAATCTTGAAATCTCAGATTTCTATAAAAGTGGATTTCCTTATCGTTATAATCACCTTGCTAAAGATATGTTTTCGATTGATGTGAAACGAAAGTGTCATTCCGTCGATGACTATGATCAATATATCAGTTTTGATTTCGCGACCATTCATGGCAAAGTGCTTCTGATAGATATTGCACATTTTAATGGTTAATCATAAAATATAAACGACGGTTTCAAGATTACCCTCCCACACCATATCGCCCCCTCATCAGCCCCTCACGAGAGCGGCACTGAGAGCTTCTCAAGAGGTGGTTAGCGGGTGTTACATCCAAAGAAGGCAATGAAACGGTTACAAATTGTAACCGGTTGAAAATGGCTGCCGAAGATGGCAAAATGCGAATGACAGATGTAGCTGATACAGCGATTTAGAAATATTTTTATATATTGCACGTTGAGATTTGAGAGAATAAATATATATGTAAAATGAATAAAGAAATTTTAAATAAGGTAAGTAAGTTGAAGAAGCAGCTGTTGGCTGAGGGCTTTGTGATAGAAGGGGTCTTTGGCTCTTTCAGACGAGACGAATCCGACACAAACAGCGACATTGACATTTTGTATGATTTGGACAATGTTTTTAGGGATAAGTATAAAGGTTTTAAAGCTGTCGCACGTTTAGATGCAATCCAAGAATACATTTCCTTAATTCTCGGCATTCAAGCTGATTTGGTACAAAAGAAATATCTCGGGACAGTTTCTGCAAAGTACATTTTGCCCGAGGTTTACTATGTTGACTGATAAAGACAAGGCTCTGTTAGAATTTACAATGCAAATGATAGAAGAAGCAGAGAAAGTAATCGAAAGATACGGTAGTGCGTATTCTGCTTTAAACGATTTTGAAGGTAAAAACGCAATTTTGTTTAATCTTTTGCAAATTGGAGAAAAACTAAACAAAATTGAAACTCAAAGCATTAGAGAAGTATTGCCCATCAAAGAATCATATTCTATAAGAAACCGGATTACTCACGACTATGACGGCATTGATTTGATGATAGTCGATGAGATTTTAGTTTACGAATTCCCGGAATTGAAGAAAGCGATAGCCGAAATATTAGTAAAATCCTAAGTAGTTAAAACCCACATTCATATCAGATTTTATAGTCTTATCTAAAGCACTTATATTTGACTTTTTAACTAAGTGCTGAGTGAATATGAAAAATCTATTTAAAATTTTAGCCTCTTTAGCTATTGTAAGCTTTGTTATTTCATGTGGCAGCGATGCTCCTGACGCCGACCCGATGGAAAACAAGGGTATCGGTCCGATATCATCAGTTACATTGGGCGACATCAATCCCGCGATGGCAGCCGAAGGCGAGAAGACATTCAAGCAAGTTTGCCAAATGTGCCACAAGTTAGACGCTGACCATATCGGTCCGGCACTGAGAGGCATTACAAACCGACGCTCCCCCGAATGGATTATGAACTTGGTCATGAATACATCGGAGATGCTTCAGAAAGACCCGATTGCAATCGAATTAAAGCGAAAAAGAGCCGCTACTATGGCAGTTGGCGATTTGGCGGAAAGTGACGTCCGCAATCTGCTCGAATATTTGCGGACGCAAGAGTAAGGTAGCTCATTATTTTATAGTTCCGTCAGGTGTAACGCCTGACGGGACAGAAACATAGGAGGCTGTCTCACAAGGGCAGCCTCTTTGGCTTTCAATAAGGTGATAAAATGGGACTAATTGTTATAATAAGTATTCTAAATTTAATAATTGAC